>JBKKAI010000213.1:0-4182 GCA_046714815.1 Terriglobia bacterium
GGCATTTACCGCGCGCGAGGAACCAAGGTGGTGATCGGCGGCCTGCACGCGTCGCGGATGCCCGACGAGGCGGCGCAGCACGCCGACGCGGTGGCGATCGGGGAGGGTGAGGTGCTGTGGCCGCGCATCCTCGACGACTTCCGGCGCGGCCGGCTCCAGCCCCGATACCAGCAGAGGCTCGGCGCGAGCTACGACTTCTCGGCGCCGCCGATGCCGCGCTATGACCTGCTCGATCCCGCCAAATACAACCGATTCCCGGTGCAGACCAGCCGCGGCTGCCCGCTGAAGTGCGAGTTCTGCGCCAGCTCGATCATGATTACGCCGCGTTACATGCACAAACCTGTGGAGCGCGTGATCGCCGAGATCCGCGAGATCAAGTCGCGCTGGCCGCGCCCGTTCATCGAGTTCGCCGACGACAATACCTTCGCCGACCCGCGCTACGGGCGGCGCCTGGTGGAGGCGCTGGGCCGCGAGGACGTCAAGTGGTTCGCCGAAACCGACATTTCGCTGGCGCAGGACGAGGAGCTGCTGCGGCTGATGTCCCAGAGCGGCTGCCGGCAGATCCTGGTCGGCCTCGAAACGCCCACCGCCCGCGGCCTCGACGGCATCGAGCTGCAGTCAAACTGGAAGTTCCGCAAACGCGGCGGCTACCGCGCCGCCATCGAGCGCATCCAGTCGCACGGCATCACCCTGAACGGCTGCTTTGTCCTCGGCCTCGACGGCGACACCGAGGAGGTGTTCGACGCCATCCCGCGTTTTGTCGAGGAGACCGCGCTCTACGACGTCCAGGTGACGCTCCAGACCGCCTTCCCCGGCACGCCGCTCTACCGCCGCCTGCTCCAGGCGGGGCGCCTCATCGAGCCGCGGAACTGGCGCAAATGCTCCCTGTTCGACGTTAACTTCCACCCGGTGCACATGTCGGCCGCCCGCCTGGAGGAAAAGTTCCACCAGTTGGTCGCCCAACTCTACGACGGCGAAGCGCTGGCCAACCAGCACCGCCGCTTCATGCAGGTCTTCGGCGCCGGCTTCCGCGAAAGGTATCTTCAGTCCGCTCCGGCCGTCGCTTGACCGCAATGAAAAATGATGAATGATGAATGATGAATCAAAAGCGTTTGGTTCCCTCCTGCTGATAGCTTGGGGCGTGGCGGAGGCGCGCCGGGAACGGATCAATCTGAGTGTGGCCGGATTTGCGCTGACGGTCCTCGCCATAGAGGACTGCCGTTCACTTGAGCGGTCGGCGCTTCTCGGAGCCTGTGAGCGCGGGCATCTTGCCCGCCACGGTTGATTCGTTTGAAGCATTTGCGGGCGAGACGCCCGCGCTCCCAGGATCGCATTCTTTATCCCTGAGCGCGTCGCGGACCCTTCTGTTCGGCAGCCGGGCGAAGAGCTTTGGGTGGAAGTCGCTCTTCCACGGAGAGGGCCGCCGCGGCCAATCCGGCTCGGTGTTAAGAAGGGGCCGGTTTTCACGCCGCTCGCGTTGCGATAGCAAAACGGCCGTCGCCTGATAGAATGCCGGAGTGATTTCGCGAATCCTGATGGCGCTTGTGCTTGGCGCCGCCGCGGTCCAGGCCGAAAAGGCCGCGCCGGAGTCGGATGTGCGCGCGGTGCTCGACGCGCAGGTGGCGGCATGGAACCGCGGCGACATCGAAGCCTTCATGCAGGGCTACTGGAAGTCCGGGCGCACGGCGTTTGTCGGCTCCAGCGGCGTTTCCCGTGGATGGCAGGCTCTGCTCGACCGTTACCGGCGCAACTACCCGGATCGGCAGACGATGGGCACGCTGCTATTTTCCGATATCGAAATCACAATGTTGTCGCCGAAAGCGGCCCTGGTCCTGGGCCGGTGGCAACTGAAGCGCGAGAAGGACGCGCCGGGCGGCGTTTTCACGCTGGTGGCGCGAAAGTTCTCCGAGGGCTGGCGGATAGTCCACGACCACACTTCAGCGAGGCCTGCGGCCCCCATGAAAAATGATGAATGATAAATTGTTTTCGGAACCATCATGGCCATCAACCTTGGCTTGAGTCTCGGCTATTGGGGCGCCGGCCGCACCGATCACGTGGCGCTGGCACAGGAGGCCGAGCGCCTGGCTTATCACTCGATCTGGACGGCGGAGGCCTACGGCTCCGACGCCGTCACCACACTGACCTGGCTGGCGGCGAAGACCGAGCGAATCCACGTCGGGACCGCCATCATGCAGATGCCGGCGCGCACGCCGGCCATGACCGCGATGACCGCGGCCACGCTCGACCTGCTGACCGGCGGGCGCATGCTGCTGGGGCTGGGCGTGTCGGGGCCGCAGGTGATCGAAGGCTGGCACGGCGTGCCTTATGGCAAGCCGCTGGTGCGCACGCGCGAGTACGTTGAGATCGTGCGGGCCGTTCTGCGCCGCGACAAGCCGCTCGAGCACCACGGCGAGCACTACGACATTCCGGTGCGCGGCGGCAGCGGGCTGGGCAAGCCGCTCAAGCTGATCCTCCATCCTTTGCGCCCGGCAATCCCGATTTACCTCGCCGCCATCGGCCCGAAGAATGTGGCGCTGGCAGCGGAAATCGCCGACGGCTGGCTGCCCATCTTTTTTTCGCCCTCGCGCATGGAAGCTTTTCGGGCGTCGCTCGACGAGGGCTTCGCGCGCGCCGGGCCCGCCAAAGACCGCGCCGCGTTCGACATAGCGCCTACCACTCGCCTGGTGCTCGGCGACCACGTTGCTGCCTGCCGCAACGCGATCAAGCCGGAGTTGGCGCTCTACATCGGCGGCATGGGCGCGCGCGAGCGGAATTTCTACTACAATCTGGCGTGCCGCTACGGCTACGAGGAGGCCGCCGACAATATCCAGCGCCTGTTCCTGGAGGGCCGCAAGGACGAAGCCGTCGCCGCGGTGCCCGATGCGCTGGTGGACGAAGTGGCGCTGTGCGGCCCGCGCGAACGCATCGCCGGGCGGCTGGCCGTGTGGCGCGCTTCCGGCATCACGACGCTGATCTGCGGCGTCTCGTCGCTGGAAGCGTTAAGAGTTATGAGTGAAGAGTTATGAGTGATGTGAGTGATGAGTTATGAGTGGAAAGCCGGTGGTCATTATTTTCATTCGCTCCGCCGTCGTGCACACCCTCGCGGACCTTGAAAGACGTGCGCTGGAGCGCGACTTGGCAGAAGGCTACCGGGCAAACGCAGCCCTGGATCGTCAGATCTGCCGGGATTTCTCCCATGTGGACGGCGAGAACATCTGATGGCTGCTAAAGAACTCCTGCGAAGGCGCTTCGAAACCCGCGCACAGGCAAGAATGCCTGTGCCACATCAACGTGGCACAGGCTTTCCAGCCTGTGCGAGTTTTGTGCTGCTTGCCCTGCTGTTCGCAGCGCCGCTGGTGGCCCGCGCAGAAGAGGACCTGGCCGGGATCTACAGCGGCGAGTGGAGCGGCGCTTCGGGCGCCGCCGGCAAGATCCGCATCGAGCTCGAGAAGGCCGACGGCGAGTGGAAATGCGTTGTCACCTTCACGCTGGGCGCCGATGAGGTCAAAACCAGCATGAAAGCCTGTAAAGTGGCGGGCGCGAAGCTCGAAGCGCGCTACCAGTTTGAGCTGCAGGGCACGGCGCTCGAATCCACCATCAAGGGCGAGCGCAAGGAGCGGACGCTCGAAGGCGGCTACCACACCGTTGCCGTTCCCGCCGGCGGCGAAGTGGACAACGGGTCATGGAAAGCCGCAAAGTGAAAATCTTCAGACGCCCTCGAAAGAGTGAGAGGCGAGACTCCCGAAACGCTGCCGGTTTCCATCGAAGTGATTCCGTTCGGTTCCGGCTGAACTTCTTTTCCGCCCAAACCCGCTTGGAAGCCGAAAGTCCAACCCATTGATTCCAGGCCAGATACACAATCACCGCTTCTTGCCAAAAAAGTTTGTCTCAACTATATTCGCTTTGTTTTCAACAGCCGGATGCCAGAAAACAGGCACAACACTTGACAGCGTATGTCATAATGAGATTATAAGGAAGTACTGGCAATCCCGTGGGCAACTTCTTCAACCTGTCAGTCATTGCACCGGCCAACCGGAGCGTAACGCTCCGGGTCGCCGGCGGCCAACCCAGCGCCAAACTGCCTGTTTTCCACCTGATAATAACAGGCGGAACAGGCTGGAGGAGCCACAATCGGCCGGTTCACCGTAGCTGCCAATTCAGGTGCGGGAGGCGGTGTGGAGG
>JBKKAI010000214.1:0-3043 GCA_046714815.1 Terriglobia bacterium
GGCCGGCCGTGAGGTGGTGTGCCACGCCAGCGCCTGGGACATTGATTACGAGAACGACCTGCGGATCAAGATGTGCATCGAGGTGAAGGAGGAGGATTTTTCCGTCATCCATCACGAGCTCGGCCACAACTTTTACCAGCGGGCCTACAACGGCCTGGCGCCGCTCTACCGTGACAGCGCCAACGACGGCTTCCACGAAGCGGTGGGCGACGCCATCGCGCTTTCCGTGACACCGGAATACCTCAAGAAGATCGGCCTGCTCGACCAGGCGCCGGACCCCAGCGGTGACCTGGGCCTGCTAATGAAAATGGCGCTCGACAAGGTGGCTTTCCTGCCGTTCGGACTGCTGGTGGACCAGTGGCGCTGGAAAGTGTTCTCGGGAGAGGTGAAGCCGGCCGATTACAACAAGGCCTGGTGGGAGCTGCGGAAAAAGTACCAGGCGTTATCGCCCCCAGCCGCCCGCAGCGAAGCGGACTTTGACCCGGGAGCGAAGTATCACGTGCCGGCCAACGTCCCTTACACGCGGTACTTCCTGGCGCATATCCTGCAGTTCCAGTTTCATCGCGCGCTGTGCCGCGAGGCGGGCTATCGCGGGCCGCTCAACCGCTGCTCGATTTACGACAGCAAGTTCGCCGGCCAGAAACTGCAGAAGATGCTGGCCCTGGGCGTCAGCCGGCCTTGGCCGGAAGCGCTGCAGGCGCTGACCGGCGAAAAGCAGATGGACGCCACGGCCATCCTCGACTACTTTGCGCCGCTCAAGAAATGGCTGGATGAACAGAACAGGTAGCACCGGCTCGCCGCGGCGCGCCAGTACCGGTTTTTTCCAGCGCCGCTACCGGGTCAGCAGGCCGGCCGCCGGAACCAAAGCGCCCCGCGGCTGGGCCGGAAGTTCCTGACGCGCGTAGTAATTCTGTTCGTGCAGGTTGCGGTAGACGCGGCCGGCGACTTCGGCGGCCAGTGGGCCGACCGTGGGGCGACCGCCGCGCAGCAAAACGATCACCGCCAGCCTGGGGTTCGGCTGGTTCTCATAGGAAGCGAACCAGCCGAGGCGCGTTCCACCCTCGCTGCACGTCCCGGTTTTCCCGAGTACTTCCGCGTAAGGGTTGAACAGGCGTTTTGCCGTCCCATGCGCGACGGCTTCGAGCATTCCTTCGCGGATCCCCGGCAACAGCGCCTTCACGTCCAGCTCGCGCTTGACGCGTGGCTCGAAGGCGTCGAGCTCTTCCTTGGTGCGCGGGTACTGGAGGTAGAAAAGCGTGCCGCCGTTGGCGATCGAAGATACGAAGGCGGCCAGTTGCAACGGCGTCACGGAGATCTCCTCGCCGAAGCTGCACATGCGTCCGACGCCACCTTTGCTGGGCGGCGCGGGCGGGAACTCGCCCAGTTGCTCACCCTCGATCTGGTAGCCGGCGCGCTCGCCGAAGCCGAACTCACGAGCGTACTGGCGGAGCTTGGTGAAGCCGATGCGGCGGCCGAGTGTCTCGAAGTAAGGATTGTTGGACGTGGCCAGCGCGTCGGTAAGGTTCAGCGACCAGCGGCGTCCCAGCTTGACCGCCGTGTCTTTGGTGATGATGCCTTCGTGCAGCGCGGCCAACGCCACGGGCAGCTTGATCGTCGAGCAGGGCGTATAGCCGCTGCCGAGCACCACCGGCTGGTTGACCATCGAGAGGATGCGGCCATTGCTCGGGTCTACGACTACGATGCTGCCATTCAGCGGCCCAAGCGCGTTGACCGCGGCGCTGCGAACAACGGCGTCCTCGCCGGCGGTCACGTCCCCCGAGCCCGAATCAGCACAAGTGCTGGCCGTCCAGGCCTGCCGGTAGCGCCGCTTGCCGCGGCGCCGGCTGGCCCGAGTGGTTTTCGCCCGTCCCTTTTTGACAACGGGACGGCGCTTTGAGGCAACCCGACTTCCCGTGCGGGGAAGATGAGCACCAGCAAGGACACGTGCCTTGGCCCGACCGGCGGACGGCCGCGCGGAGCCCGCCCAAGTTGTTGAAATGAAGACAATCAGCGTGAAAATGGCGAGCGCGAGGAGGCGAACGGCGCGGCGTTGGCTCATGGTCTCCCTGGGCAGGTCAGGCAATTCCGTCGCCAATCGCGCACGGGCCGCGGTGGTGCGGAAAACCCCCCTTAGTTTTTGTCAAGCAGAGAAAAGCTGTCTCTTATTCTCGCGCACCCGCCTGCCCGGTGTCCAGCGGAATCTTCTCTCGGCTGTATCGGACTGGGCAACAGGCCCTGTCTCGGCCTTACCGCGCGGCCGGCGGCTTCCCCCGAACACCACCGGCGGCGGCGCCCGCCGTGGCAATGCCGCTGCCGTCGCTGGGAGGCACGGCGGCCGGCGCTGTCGAAAGCGGCAGGCTCAGGGTCTTGCGCAGTTCCTGCTCCAGCTTACCGGCGATGTCCTTGTTCTCCTTGAGAAACACGCGGGCGTTCTCGCGTCCCTGGCCGATCCGCTCGCTACCGAATGAAAACCACGAGCCGCTTTTTTCCACCAGGCCCTTTTCCACCGCCAGGTCCAGCACTTCGCCTTCGCGGGAGATGCCCTCGCCGTACAGGATGTCGAACTCGGCTTCGCGGAACGGCGCGGCCACCTTGTTCTTCACCACCTTGCACTTGGTGCGATTGCCGACAACCACTTCGCCGTCCTTGAGCGCGGCAATCCGCCGGATGTCCAGCCGCACCGACGAATAGAACTTCAGCGCGCGCCCGCCGGTAGTGGTTTCCGGATTGCCGAACATGACGCCGATTTTTTCGCGTATCTGGTTGATGAATATCAGGCAGGTCCTTGATTTCGAGACGATGGCGGTGAGCTTTCGGAGCGCCTGGGACATCAGCCGCGCCTGCAGGCCCATGGTCGGCTCGCCCATGTCGCCGTCGAGCTCGGCCTTGGGTACCAGCGCCGCCACCGAATCCACCACCAGAACATCGATAGAACCCGACGAAATCAACGCGCTGGTGATCTCGAGCGCCTGTTCCGCATAGTCAGGCTGCGAAACCAGGAGATTGTCGACATCAACGCCTAGGCCCTTGGAGTAGGAAGGAT
>JBKKAI010000215.1:0-3109 GCA_046714815.1 Terriglobia bacterium
CGCCGCGCGCCGCATCGCGGCCGTTGATCGGGAGCAGTGCGGCATCCAGCCGAAACGGCCGCGGCCGGTCGAGATGGCCCGCCTAGGGAACGCAGTCGCCGGCGAAAAGTAAGGCTGTCCGCGAGTGCCGCCGGTCGCGCTGCTGGACAGCCTGAAGGCTGTCCTACTGCTGGATCACGTAGCCGAGGCATGGGTAGCCTCGCGCTCGCTCCAGTCCCATTGCGGCGGCACCAGCCGCGCGCCGGTGTTTTTCACGGCCCACCTCGGCGCCGCGGAACGGCGCTTCGGTTTATGCCACTTGAGCGGCCCTTTTTCATCGGCTGAATCATTCGTTGGCGAGACGGTTACGACGGGCGTGCCGGGCCGCCTTCCAGTTCGGCGCGGACCAGCGCGGCGCCGGCGACCATGCTGCGCAGCTTGGCGGCGGCGGCCCAGCGCGCGGTCTGGCTGAAGCCGCAGTCGGCGGTCACCCAAAGCTTCTCCGCGGGCATATTTTTCAACAGCAGGCGCAGGCGCCCGGCAACGTCTTCCGGCGTCTCGATGTAATACGATTTCACGTCCACGACGCCGGCCGCCAGATACTGGGTGGCGCCGAACTCGCGCCAGAGATCGGCCTCGGCCATCTCGCGGCCGGCAAACTCGAGGATGAGCTGGTCGGCGGCCAACTCGAGAATCTTCGGGAACAGCGGCCGGTAGGCGCGCTTGCCAACCGCGCGCGCCTTGTAATTTCCGAAGCACAGGTGCGTGGCGATGCGAGCCCGCACACCGGCCACGGTGGCGTTAAACAAAGCCACATATTCCGAGACGCCCTCCGGATAACAGGCGAAGGAAGGCTCGTCCACCTGGATGGTCTCGGCGCCGGCGTCCACCAGCGCCAGGCACTCGCGCCGCACGATCTCCACCAGCGATTCGGCGATGTCGCGGCGGCTGCGATATCGCGAGTTGGGAACCATGCGGCCCGACAGCGTGAACGGTCCAGGTACGGTGGCCTTCACCGCGTGACGCGCCACCGATTTCAGGTATTTGAACTCCGCCAGCACGCCGAGGCCGTTCGGCGCGCCCAGTGTCCCCTCAATCTCGTATTTCCCGCGCTGGTCATGTCCCGGCGCTCCCAGCAGGCGCGGCGCGGCCAGCGGGCGCAGGCCGCTGAAGGCGCTGTAGAAGCCCAAGTTGAAGTCCAGGCGGCCCATTTCGCCGTCGGTGATGACGTCCACGCCGGCGGCTTCCTGGTCGTGAACGGCAACCAGCACGGCGTCCTGGCGAAGCTCTTCGATGTCCTTCTCGCCGAACATCCCCCGGCGAACCGCCTCTTCGGCCTGACACAGCCAGCCGGGAAGCGCGTAACTGCCAACAACAGTGGTTGGTAGAAGCATAGTTCGAAGTTCAAAATTCAAAGTTCAAAGTCTAAAGCCATAGCTGCTAGACGAAGGCGCGTTCCAGTTCTGAGAAAAACGCTTGGGCTGAGCCTGGCCGCTGCTCGGGCTCGCGTGCCAATGCCCGCGCGAAGAATTCCTGCCAGCGCGCCGGCGCTTCCGGCAGGTGCGCGGACAGAGGAGTGAACCGCCCCGCCAGCAGCGCGCTGTGCCACTGAGCCGCCGCGTTGGCGACGGCAAAGGGGTGCGCCCCGGTCAACATCTCGTAGGTCACCACTGCCAGCGCCCACAGATCCCAGGCCTCGTGCGCGTCCTGGCCGAGCAACTGTTCCGGCGCCATGTAATAGAGGGTGCCCACCAGCAGGCCGCTGCGGGTATCGGCGGTCATCTGCGTGCCGGCGGAGAGAAACTTGGCCACGCCAAAATCGAGCACCTTGGCCGGCTGCCCCGTTTCCGATCGGACCAGAAAGATGTTCTCCGGCTTCAGATCGCGGTGGATCAACTGGCGCCGGTGCGCGGCGTCCACGGCCGCGGATACGCCGCGCAAAATCTCCAGGGTGCGCGCCGCCGAAAGCCGTTGTTGCAGGCGAAGCTCTTCGCGCAGAGTGACGCCCTCCAACAGCTCCATCACCAGGAAAGCGCGCGTGCCGGCGGCCACTCCGAAATCGTGCACGGTGACCACGTTGGGATGGGTGAAGGAGGCCGCCGCCCGGGCTTCCCGGCGGAAGCGCTCGGCCGCCTCGGCACTACCCACCATATCCTCGAGGATGACCTTGATGGCCACGCGCCGCTCCAGGGCCGTATCGCTGGCTTCATAGACGGTGCCCATGCCGCCGCGTCCCAGCCGCCGCTCCAGGCGGTAGCGCGCCGCCAGCAGGCGCGGCAACGGCACCAGAGTCAGGCTGGCGCCCTCCAGCGCGCAACGCCCCGCGCCGGTGTCGTAGCAGGAGCCGCACTGCGGGCACTCTTCCAACCCATCGCTGGGAAGTGGCGGCGCCGCGGCCGGTTTCTCCAGCAGCACGGCGAGGCTCGCGGCAATGGCCACCAGCAAGTCCTGATCCTCGAGGGTGTAAGGTTCTTCGGAGCGCTTAGGTCCCAGGACCAGCAGCGCCTCGGTACGCTCCGGGCCGGTGGCAATGGGCAGCAGCAACTCGATGCGCGACTGGCGCAGAAAGTCGGTCTCCTCGTTCGGCAGTTGCTGCCTGAGCCAACTCGTTTCGGTCAGACGCACTTCCAACGGCTTGCCGAGCAGCCGCAGCAGCGCCACGAGTTTGCTGTCCGCGGGCAGCGGGGCGGGCGCCTGTCCGTCGGGAGCCGCCGCCAGAGTGCGATAGCTCAGCTCGCGCGGCTGGCGCACCAGCAGGGCCGCAAATTCCGGATGCAGCGCGGCCTCCACGCGCGCCACCACGCGCGGCGCCACCTGCTCGAAGTTTCCCGCGCGGTGAACCTCTTCCACCACCTCGCGCAGCAGCCGCTGCGCGTCATAGCGCTCGCGGAAGAAGAGGCGGTCGAGCGACTCCAGCAATCGCTGCCGCTCGCTGTGGGCCGCCAGCGCCAGCGCGCCCACCACTGCGTAGATCCAGCCTCTGGCGCGCAGGATGCCCAGCAGAGGTTGCTCGCCATGCACCACCAAATCCACCAGCAGGAAGCCCACCAGGGCCGGCTCCAGGAAGAGCAGCACCCCCCGCGCCAGCGCATAATGGAGCCCCTGGCGGAGAAGTTGCTGGATAGGCAGC
>JBKKAI010000216.1:0-3260 GCA_046714815.1 Terriglobia bacterium
CAGTAGGACCGAGAGGTTCCACAATTTACTCTGCGTATCTGTTCCCTCCGTGCCGCCTTCCGTACCCCGGCGAGACAAGCGGTTGCACATGGCTGTTGCTTCACCGCTCACTCTGGCCTTCGCCTCATCCGTACAGGCTCGGCTCTCGCAAACCCACGCCCTCCGGTTCTCGCTTGGTCGGATCTCACGAAGCCGGCCGGGGCGGGCAAGATGCCCGCGCTCCCAGGATCAAACGCGTACCGCCGCTTCCATTTGCGCCGTCTGTATACTGAGACTATGCGCAAATCGAAGTTCATCGGCTTTGTGCTGCTGGCTTTTTTCCTGGCAACGCCGCAGGGGGCAATGGGCCAGGCGGCGCGCGCACCCGGCGCCTCCGCGAAGAAAATCCAGGTGCAGGCGCATCGCGGCGGCCGGTCTCTGCGTCCGGAAAACACCCTGCCCGCGTTCCGCCACGCGCTCGAGCTGGGAGTGGACGTGCTGGAGCTGGACATGGGCGTCTCCCAGGACGGCGTCCTGGTCGTGAGCCACGATCCGCACGTCAATCCACTGTTGTGTCACGGACCGGGCCACGGCCTGGTTCCGGCGAGCCTGGCGCTCCACTCGCTTCCTTACGCAAAAATCCGGGAGTTCGACTGCGGCGCGGTCCGCAATCCTGACTTTCCAAAGCAAGTATTGGCGCCCGGCGCCCCAATTCCCACGCTCGACGACGTGCTGTCACTCGGCCTGGCGCCCGAGCAGGCACACGTGGAATTCAACATCGAGACGAAGATCAGGCCCGACTCCCCGCACCTGGCGCCGCCGCCGGAGGAATTCGCGCGCCTGGTGATCGAGGCGGTCCGCAAGCGCGGCCTCGAAAAACGAGTGGTGGTGCAGTCGTTCGATTTCCGCACGCTGCGGGCGGTGCGGCAGGTGGCGCCGGAAATTCGCACTTCCGCGCTCGATGCTTCGGGCCGCGCCGATTTTGTAGCGCTGGCGCGCGAGGCAAAGGCCGGAATCATTTCCCCCGAGAAAAAACTGGTGACTCCGGCGCGCGTCAAGGCCGCTCACGCCGCGGGATTGCAGGTAATCCCCTGGACCGCGAACACCCGCGCCGACTGGCAGCGGCTCATCGCCGCCGGCGTGGACGGCATCATCACCGACGACCCGGCCGGCTTGATCGAATACCTGAAATCCCGCGGATTACGATAGGATTGAACTACCAGAAACAAACGCGCCAAGGCTGATTATGCGTCCTCGTCTCTCATCGCTGGTGTTAGTGGGCTTTGGCGCGATCCTGCCCGCCGCGGCGCAGGTGACGATTGTCAACGCAGCCAGCTATCGGCCGGGGATCGCGCCGGGCTCGATCGCCAGTGCTTTTGGAACAAACTTGGCAACAGCGCCGGCGGGCGCCACATCGTTGCCGCTCCCTACCACGCTGGCGGGCGCATCGGTCACGGTGAACGGCGCGGCCGCGCAGCTTTTTTACGCTTCGCCGGCGCAGGTGAACTTCCTGCTGCCGCCGGCCACGCCGCCGGGGCAGGCAACGGTGGCGTTGCGCGGCCCTTCCGGCACACAGACCGTGACGGTGGCCGTCACGCTCACCGCGCCCGCGCTGTTCACATTCAACTCGCAGGGCTGGGGAACTCCCGCGGCCTTCTGGGTGCTGCCCAGCGCGCCGAACACGCTGAACCCCATGGCGCGCGATGATGGAACACCCCTCAGCGTGCCCGGCGGCGCGGTGCTGGTGCTGTTCGCCACCGGTGTGCGAAATGCCGCCGGCGGTTCGGTAACGGTAACGGCGCTGGCGGGAACCCGCGCGTTTACGCTTCCGGTGGAATTTGCCGGAGCGCATCCCTCGTTCGTGGGTCTGGACCAGGTGAATGCCCGGCTGCCCGCCGAGATCAACAACCTCGGCAACGTGGACATTGTCCTTTCGGCCGGCGGCCAGCGCGCCAACGCCGTGCGGCTGCTGTCCGGCACGGCCGCGTCATCGGCCAACCCGTTGCTGGTCCGCACGCCCGCCGGCTTGCGGAACCTCGGGCTGCCGGTGATGGCCGCGCGCGCCAACTACGCCGGCTCCATCGCCAACTATGACGTGCGGCAGTGCGGCACGGCCCTGGTCGCGTGGGACCTCGACCTGCTCACCACGCGCACCCTGGCGCTGCCGGCCGGCGCCTGCATGCTCGACGCCGCGGCCGGTCCGGGCGTGCTGGCGGCTTCAACCAAGCTGTTCGGGCCCGTGCGATCAAGCGACGCGAGCGACAATTTCCAGACGAACCGGATGGCGGTAGCCAACCTGCCTGCCGGCACGATTAACGTGGCCGCACTGAACCAGTTTGTTGCGGCGACGCCCGCACAGCTCGGAGAGATGCTGATCTTCCCCGGCCAGGCGAACCCGCGGGATGTCTACGCCAGCAGCATCAACGTGGTGTTTACCGATTCACTGGGCGCCGAATCGCGGGGCCTTTCGCCGCCGGAATTCTATCGGGCTAATCTGAAGCCGGCGGTGGATCCGGTGCGGCGCAATGCGGTGCTGGCAGGAGACCTGTCCGCGGCTGCATTTGTGCGGCTGCCGGCGGCGCCGGGCGGCGACTTCAGCGTTCAGAGCGCGACGCCTCCGGGCGGCAACAGCCCGCTGGCCGCGTTCGGCCTGGAAGCGTTGCCCTCGGCGGGCCGCGTCGCCGGCATCGGCAGCGGCGCCAGTGCGGGACAGGGATTGTTCTACAACACTACGAACAACTCTATCGCGGCGGCCGCGCTGCCGGCCGATGCAACCATTCTGTGCACCGCCGCCGGGCAGGGCAACGGCTTCGACGATCGCGACACCTTTGCTCCGAGCGCCGGCGCGGCAGCGGCGGTCTCCTATGGCAACGGATGCAGCCGGCTCCTGGTTTTCGACGGTGCGCGGCAGACGGTCACCCCGCTGGCGCCGCCCGGCATCGCCGGCATCGCGCCGCTGCAAGGTCTGAACAATTTTGTTTTCGCCGCCGGGCGCACCGATATTTCCGGCGACTACAACCGTCTCGTCGTGCTGCAGGATGGAACGCGGGTCTCCGTCATCGTCCCGCCGCAGGTGGTGCGCCTGGAGACGGGCGGCCTGGCCGGCTATTCGGTGCGCGCGGCGTCGAACGAAGTGTTTGTGGCCGGTATGGCGGGAACAGCGGCGGAGCCTCGACAGGCGCTGTTCGTGTTCCGGCTGGACAACGGCACGGTGACCACCATTGATGCGCCGGCCGGAACGTCGCTCTCCACTCAGGCCTGGACCGGCCGCCGCGCCGGCC
>JBKKAI010000217.1:0-2579 GCA_046714815.1 Terriglobia bacterium
GTGCCCGCGGCGCTACGGCGAGTCGCCGACGAGGTCTTCACGCCGCGGGCCGCCGGCGGGATCCCGGTACGGCTGGATGGCCTGCTGAATGTCTATATCGGCGAGCTGGCGGCAGCGCAGCGTGTCCTGAAAGGGGCGGCGGGCGGCGCCCGGGTCGACGCCCAGGCGATCCTCGGGCAGCTCGATCACGGATTGCCGCCTCGTGATCAACTGCGCCGCGTTGCAGCGGCCGTGGACGCTGCGGCGCTCGATCGCGCCAATACGCTGTTTCTCGACGCCACCGCGCGCTTCATCCGCGCCCTGCGCGCGGCCGGGCCCGGTCTGCAGTTCCCGGGAAAAGCCATGCGTTTCGATTCGGCCGTCGGCGTTATCGTCATCGGCACGACGGGCGACGACGTTCATGGTTCCGGCGCCGCGGTGATCATCGATCCCGGCGGCAATGACGTCTACGAGCGGGCGCCGATAACCGGCGGCGCGGTTTCGGTGATCGTGGATCTGGGTGGAGACGACCGCTACCGCGGCTCGGACGTCGTCGTGCACGGGCTCTCGGCCATCGTCGACTTTTTCGGCAACGACCGCTACACGACGGCCGGGCCGGGGTTGGGAGCCGCCATAGCCGGCGCCGCGTTGATCATCGATTTTGCAGGCAACGATACCTACGAGGCTGGAATATTCGGGCAGGGGGCCGCAGCGTTCGGCCTGGGCGCGATCCTGGACTTGCAGGGCAACGACAGCTACCGCGTGCGCGCCGGCGGGCAGGGCTTCGGCATGACGGGTGGCGTCGGGCTGCTGTGGGACCGTGGCGGCAACGACCGCTATACGGCGGCGGGGCTCGACGACGTCTACGATCGCGGCGGCGGCGTGAGCATGGCGCAGGGCGCCGCGACCGGCTCGCGGACAGGTTTTGGCGGAGGTGTCGGCATCCTGCGTGATGACGCCGGCGACGATGTCTACGAGGCGCAGATGTACGCGCAGGGCGCAGGTTATTACTACGGCGCCGGCCTGCTGTGGGATGGCGGCGGAGATGACCGTTACCGCGCAGTGCGCTACGCGCAGGGCGCGGGCGTACACGAAGCGGTCGGCGTGCTGCGCGACGAGAGCGGCAACGATCGCTACGAACTCACCCTCGGGGTCGGGCAGGGGATGGGGCTCGACCTGGCGGTGGGCGTGCTGTTCGACGGCGCGGGCGACGATCATTACCGGTCGGAAGTGCTCGCCCAGGGTGCAGCGACGGCAAACGGTCTCGGCCTATTCGTGGACACCGCCGGCGCCGATGAATGGCGTATGGGCACCGACCGGCGCTCGTGGGGCCGTGCGGAGTGGTGGCGCGGGCTGCCGACGACCGGGCTGCTGCTCTACGATCCGGCGCGCGCCGATTTCCTGCGGGAAGGCAAGGCGCTTTCATCGCCGCCACATGCGGCGGCGTTCGGCGGGCCGCTCGGCGGCGAGCCGATCGTGCACGAAGTGCAGGTGAAGCCTCGCTGTCCCGAGGCCGCGCCGGCGGCGGACGCGGCGCTTCCGCTTGCCGAAGCTCTGCGCAGGGCGGAGCCGGGATTCGCCGGCGGGGCCGCCGACCCGGAAGCGTACGCGAGCGCCCGACTGACGCTGACCCAGCGGCTCAAGGCGGGTATTGCCGGGCTGCCGCGCGACGATTTCAACGTCGAGTGGATGCTGAGCCACGCACTGCGCTGCGCACTGGCCGGAGCGACCTCTGACGAAGCGCTGGGGATGTGGAATGAGCTGGAAGGCGTGCTGCAAGGCGAGCCGGCGACGCCTTTCGCGGGCGCGTTTGCATTTGCACTGCGCGACCGGCCGGCGCCCGCGCCGCAGATGCAGCGCATCGTGCGCGTGCTCGAAGCGCACCCGGCGTGCAGCGCGCGCGCTGCCGCTCTGGCGCTGCGCAATGCCGTTTTGGATGGCAGCGCGGACGGTGACGCGTCGCGCGCAGGAATTGCTGCCGCGGCGCAGGCAGCGTTGCGCTCTCCCTGCTGGCGCCTGCAGGCGCAGGGGGTTGTCGTGCTTCGGCGCCTTGGCATGGCGCCGGATAGCACCGCGCCGCTGCCGTCATTCCTGCGCGCGGGCTCGAACAGCGCAATGGAGTAACGTCACGGGGCGGCGAGTGGCGGCCGTCCCTTCCCGCCGCGTCACTCCTTGTCCTTTTGTCGCTCCTCTTTGTGCCCTTGCGACATCAACGCGCCCACGGCCATGATTGCCGCGTTGATCCAGAACACCGGCGGCAATCCGAACGCCGATCCCACGGCCCCGAACACGATCGGGCCGGTTACGCGCACGAAATTGTTCGCCGTCAGCCGCATGCCCAGCGTCTGCCCGGAGCGTCCCTCCGCTGAGCGGCTGAACATGAGCATCACCGTCAACGGGATGCCGATACCCATGCCCAGGCCGAAGAAGAACGCGATGGCCGCCAGCGCGACGGGGTGGGTGAAGAACGGCACCAGCGCAAAGCCGATTGCGCCCAGGCAGAAAACCCACGCCAGCAGCTTTTCCGCGGCCACCTGCTTGACGAGGCGGGCGAGAAACAGGCGCACCAGGAAAGAGGCGACGGCAAGTGTCGCCAGGAC
>JBKKAI010000218.1:0-2849 GCA_046714815.1 Terriglobia bacterium
GCCGATGGCCGCCTGGTCACGATCTACGATCCGGCCACGGTGGCGGCCAATCCCGCCGGGGGGTTTGTCCGCACCGCGTTTCCGGGCAACGTCATCCCCGCCGGCCGCATTGATCCGGTGGCGCGCAACGTGGCGCGGCTTTTTCCCACGCCCACCATCCCCAACACGCCACTCGGAGCGATCAACTACACCCGCACGGACGGCAATCGCGTTCCAAAAGATTCCTACAGCTTTCGCGGCGACCATAATTTCACCAACACCAACAGACTTTTCGTCCGCTACTCCTACGACGACACGCCCTTTATCCGCGCCCCCGCGTACGGCGAGGAGCGCCGCAGCATCGCGCCCACCGCCGGCCCGCAGGTTTTTACCCGCTGGAACTCCGTCGTCGAGGACACTCACACCTTCTCGCCGACGCTGATTGGAGTGTTCCGCTACTCGGCCAGCCGCCTCATCAACTATCGCCGGCCGTATTCGGACAATTTCGACATCACGTCGCTGGGCCTGCCCGCCTACATGCGCGAGGGCATGAGGGACCCGTTGTCGCTGCCGGCCATCATCATTACGGGCTATTCGGTCACCGGCTCGATTCCCAACATCGTCGTCGGCGGAGTGATCGGGGCCACGGACCTGATCCAGTTCGGCCACACGCTGCAGACCGTGCAGGGCAGCTTCACCAAGAACCTGGCGGCGCACACGTTCAAGTTTGGCGGCGAGTTCCGCGCCATTCAGTTCAACAACCTGCAGACCGGCGATCAGGCGACGAACTTCAGCTTCAGCCCGCAATGGACCCAGGGGCCCAATCCGAACCAGTCGAGCGCAGTCGTCGGCCTCGGCCTCGCCACCTTTCTTCTGGGCATTCCGGTGAGCCTTCCGGCCGGCGGGGTCAATCCGGCGCCGGCTCTGGCCATGACCACGAAATACCACGCGCTGTTTGTCCAGGACGCCTGGAAGGTGACGCCGAAGCTTACCGTCAACTGGGGCCTTCGCTGGGACTACGAGACGCCGCGTACGGACCGCTTCAACCAGCTCACTAACTTCGATTACAACGCGGCGTCGCCGCTGCAAGTACCCGGCCTCACCCTGCGCGGGGGTCTCACGTACGTCGCCGCGGGCGGCCTGCCGCGCCACAATGCCAACCCCGACCGCAACAACTTCGCGCCGCGCCTGGGCATCGCCTACCGGCTGGGCTCGAAGACCGTTATCCGCGCCGGCGGGGGCCTGTTCTACGCGCACACGGGTGGCGTCGGTGGCAGCGCGGGACCGTTCGGCACATCGGGCTTCCAGGCCGCGACGAACATCGTCACCAGCCTGGACGGCATCACGCCGATCGTCCGGTGGAGCGATCCGTACCCCAACGGGTTTAACCGGCCGACCGGCTCCCGGCTTGGTCTGGCCACACTGCTCGGCCAGGCGGTCCAGTTCTACGACCGGGGCAACGTCACACCCTACAGCGCCCAGTGGAATCTTCACATCCAGCGGGAATTTCCCGGGAACGTGGTCGCTGAAATCGGTTACGCGGGCAGCCGGGGCCTCCATTTTCCGGAAAACCGGCAGTGGAACCAGCTTCCGCTGGAGTTTCTTTCCCAGGGCGACGGCCTGAGGCAGCAGGTAGCCAATCCCTTCTTCGGGCAGATCGCGGTGGGGGCGCTGGCGCAGCGCACGGTGGCGCGGGCACAATTATTGCGCCCCTTTCCGCACTTCGACGGCGTCGCTTCCCAAAGCGCCGGCTGGGCTTCGTCCACTTACCACGCCCTGGACGCCAAGGTCGAAAAGCGCTACGCCAGCGGGCTGAGCATCCTCGCCGCCTACACCTGGTCGAAGCTGATGGATTTCGGCACCGGCCCGTTCGCCGGCGAGACGCTGGGCGGCAGCACCTACCAGAGCTTCTACAACCTGGCCGCCGAGTGGAGCCCGTCGGTTCTCGACCAGACACAGCGTTTCATCATGAACGCCGTCTATGAACTGCCGTTCTTCCGTGGCGCCGCGGGAGCGGCCGGGAAGGTCCTCGGCGGCTGGCAGGTCGGCGGCATCTGGACTGGGTTCTCGGGCGGGCCGCTGGGGATCACTTCGGCCGTCAACAACACGTTCTCGCAGGGCGGCGGCCAGCGGCCCAACTGGAACGGCCAGAACGCTTGCGTGCCGAATCCCACCCCGGCGCGTTGGCTGGACAGCGGCGTCCTGTCCAATCCGGCTCCCTACTCATTCGGCAGCGCGCCGCGCACGTTCAACGGCTGCCGGAGCGATGGGACTGCCCAGGTAGACCTGACGGTGACCAAGAACACGCGCTTCCGGGAGCGATGGACCGTGCAGTTCCGCGCCGAGGTGTTCAACGTGTCGAACACACCGCGATTCGCCCCGCCGAACCCCAACTTCGGCAATCCCCAATTCGGCTCGGTCAACGCGCAGGGAAACCTGCCGCGGATCGTGCAGTTCGGGCTGAAGCTGATTTACTGAGCAGCGAGATGTGGCGAGGAACCAGACCAGGGCAACCATTTGGGAAATGTGGTCTCACGCGCCGCGTGTGATCAACCGGCCATGAGCTCCTTCAGCGACGGATGCCCTTTGAACGAACTCCAACTGCCGTGTGGGCGAGCACTGTTTGTCGGCGTCCGTTTGCTGCGCGATTTGGTCTTGGTGGCCACGAGTTACCTCTGTACCTCGTATATTAAGAAGTGACAGATCCGACGCTGGGAGGTATTCCTGGGAGCGCGGGCGTCCCACCCGCTCCCGCGGCGGGACGCAATCGGGCGGGCAAGATTCCCGCGCTCCCAGGGCACGCAACCGGGGCGGGCAAGATGCCCGCGCGCCCAGGCGTACACGGCCGGCAGGCGCGCGCAGACGGTCGC
>JBKKAI010000219.1:0-3148 GCA_046714815.1 Terriglobia bacterium
TGCCTAAGTGGCGCAGGCAGTCTGCCCGCGCAGGCGCGAAATTTACTGAAAGTTGCGCGTGCCAGTCAAGGCCGCGGCCCGGCCTGTAGTAAAGTGTACGGCCTCCAGGGTGGGGACAACATGCTGAACATTGAGACCAAGCGGATTGAGACGGATATCACAATCATCGAACTTGACGGCAAGCTGACGCTGGGACGCGATTCACAGCAGATCGAATGGCAGATCGACGACCTTCTCAAACAAAAGAACGCCAAGCTGATTCGTGACCTCAGCCGCGTGGACTATATCGACAGCTCCGGCATCGTCGACCAGGTGATGAAGCTGGCGCGCATAGACAGCCTGCTGAAAAGCTTTCCAACGGTAGCGGACGCGGCGCAGAGCTTCGGAGACCAGTCCCAAACCGCCACTCACTAGCCCGGATGTCTCACCAGTAGGACGGGAAGGAAGAAATTCGCGCCTTGGGAGCCGTCGAGGTTGGCTGACGGAGCGGTTTCGCTCGGGGAGGGCTGGCGCCGCCGTTTTTTCGGCCTGGATGATGGGAGTGAGGGGCTGGGTGGTGCCTTGCGGGACGGAATGCGGGCAGGGCTCGGCCTCCGGCGTTCCGTAATCGTTCCAGGAAAGGGTTTGTGGGAGAAGTGCGGTCAACAACGCAACTGTCGCCAGACCTGCGCGAATAGTTCCTGCCAGGGATAGCTGGAGGCCATGGCGATCCACACGCGGCGCACGGTGATGCGAACTCGCGCGCCGATTTTCAGCAGCCGCAGGCGAATGGTATGGACTTGCGCCGTGGCCAAGGCGGTGGCCGGCAGTGCGATCCGTCGCAGCCCGCTGACCAGAGCGTAGGCCATAGCCGAGAAGTAAAGCCGGAGTTGGTTGGCACGCATCGTCGCCGTGCTGACCCGTTCGGCAAACAGTTGCAACTGTTCCTTGATGCGATTCTCCATGTCGCCGCGCGCGCAGTAAAGATCCTCGTACAACGTCTGGGCCGGCCACCCCTCCGCCGGCAGCGACGTCACTACGAAGCGCGGATTCTGTTTTCCGTCGATGTATTCCGCCTTGGCCACCACGCGTCTCTGCCGTTGCCAGGATCCACTCACGGTTTCGTGCTGGAACTCCTGGAAGATGCGCGCCGGTTTCTGCGTCTGCTCATGTTGTCGCTCGGCCGCCACCAGCGATTCGGCCACCCTGGCTTCCAGCCGCGAGTTTCGTGCCAGCCCGAACACGTAATAAACGCCATGTTCTTCACCCCAACTCATCAACTCGTCGCGCGAGAAGCCGGAGTCTCCCCGCAGGATGATCCGGGCCTCCGGCCAGGCCTTGCGAATCTGCTCGACCACCCGTCGCACCTCGCGCAAGCAACCGGCCGCGGCATCGATGTTGCTCCGTCGCAACCGGCAGCACAGCACGTGATCCCCGCAGAACAGATACAGCGGCAGATAGCAATAGTGGTCGTAGTAACCGTGAAAGAACCGTCCTTCCTGGTTGCCGTGCAGCGCCAGGTCGGTGGTGTCGATATCCAGCACGATCTGTTCCAGCGGCTGCTGCTGGCTTTCCAAAAACAGCTGTACCAACAGTTCGTCGATGGCGTCCCGCCAGTAGGTAATCTTCTTGTACCGGCTCCGCTGGCCGGTTCCCAGCTCCAGCCGGTTCAAGGTGCTCTTGCCGGCCAGCGGCTTCCCTCCCGCTTCGGGTTGTCCCGCTAGCACACCCAGCAGCGGGTCCCGGCGCAACTGTTCGTGATCGTTCAGATCCTCGTACCCCAGCGCCAACCCGTACACCCGCTGCGCAATCATCTCCGGCAAAGAATGCTCGATCCGCTCCGGATCGCGGCCATCGAGAAAGCACGCACTGAGGCGCTCGATCACCTTCAGCCGACGGTCCGCTTCTCGCAGCAGCAATCCGCCCCCATCGGAGGTGATCGTTCCTCCGTCGAATCGTGCCTCTACCTGGCGGGTGAAATGGGCTTCAAACCGGAAGCTGGGTTGAGTACACTCTGTCATGCCGAAGGCCGCCTTTCTTCTGACGCAAACATCTTTCGGCAAAAGTGTTTATGCCAGAGAAGGCGGCTTTTTGCTAGACCCCTTGTGAGAAATCCGGGTTAGGCGGGCTGGAGCGCCGGAGTCGGGCCCAGTTTTTCCAACAGCCCGTCAATCATGGCGGCGGTGATGCGGGCGCCGGCGCGATCCAGCAGCGCTCCGAAGACACGCAGCCGGCTTTTCCTGCCGCTCTCGTCGGCGGAGGTGACGGCGGAGGTGCTGGCTTCGGCACGGCTGGCTTTCGCCTCCGGCTCCACTTCGCTGCGGCACTGATCGAGGAAGCTGCGAACCAGCGCCGGGTCGAACTGCTGGCCGCTGCAGCGGACCAGTTCGCTGAAAGCCAGCGGCAGCGGCATGCGGTTACGGTAGGGCCGGTTGCTGGTCATGGCGTCGAAGGCATCGGCCACGGCCAGGACCCTCGCCGGCAGCGGGATCTCTTCGCCGCGCAGCGCGTCCGGATAGCCCTTCCCATCCAGGCGCTCGTGATGCGACCGGACCACGGTGCGCACCTCCGGCCAGGGGAAGCTCACCGAGGAAAGTACATCGTCGCCGACCACGGGGTGGCAGGCCACCTCGCCGCGCTCGGTGTCATCGAGGCGGCCGGGCTTGTTGAGCAGGCTGCGATCGAGCACGATCTTGCCGATGTCGTGCAGGTAGGCGCCGATTCGGATGCCGGCCACCATCGGGCGCGGCAGGCCCAACCGCAGGGCCAGCGCCGCCGAGTAGCGCGCCACGCGCACGGAGTGGCCGCGCGTGTAGACGTCCTTGGCGTCAATGGCCGCCGAAAAGGCCTGGACGGTATCGAAGTAGGTATTCGACAGCGTGTCGCAGAGACGCACGTTCTCATCCACGGCGGCGCGGAGGTTGTGCATGAGGTCCTGCTGGTAGAGCAGGACTGCGGCATAGCGTCCCAGCGTCTCGAGCGCGTTACACTCGTGGTCCGACAACGGCGCGCCGTTCAGGCGCGGGCCGACCGCCAGCACGCCGACCAGGCGGCGGCGCACCACCATCGGCAGCGCCAGGACCATGCCGGCGTCCAGCAGCATCGCGCGCAAGCCCGCCGGAAGCCGCCGATCGCCGGCCGCGACCAGTCCCTCCACCTGCGCCAGCGC
>JBKKAI010000220.1:0-9625 GCA_046714815.1 Terriglobia bacterium
GTCTTGTCCTGGGGGCCGGCCTGGTATTTTCAGAAGACTTTTTTCGAGGGCAAGGAGCACCTGCTCTCGACGAAAGACTACCGGATGCGCTATGACGTCGAGGTTTCCGGCTTCCCCTCGAGCCACACCGGCCACATCTGCGTGCTGGGGATGAAGGAGCAGGAATACCCCGGGACGAAGCGGATCGAAGACTGGCCGAGTTGGGGCATCCCGGTGTTCCGCTGGGCCAAGGCGCAGGGGGCGGTGGTCGGTTTCGCCCATTCCGGCTGGGGACTGGCTCTGAAAGAGGAGAAGCTTCCCAGCGACGAATTGCCGCCGTTCGACGGAATCGGCGCAAACGAGTTCATTGTCGGCGTCACGCATGACCTGGTGGATTTCATCTCCACCGTGGACACGCCCTACGCCTGGGAGCTGAACATCTGGTATCACACGCTCAACGTGGGATACCGCACCCGGATCAGCGGCGAAACCGATTTCCCCTGCATCTACGGCGATCGCGTCGGCCTGGGACGCAGTTATGTCCGGCAGCCCGGCGGCCTGGACTACCAGGACTGGGTCTGCGGGATTCGCGAAGGGCGCAACTACGTGACCGACGGCAAGAGCCACCTGCTCGATTTCAAGGTGGAGAATGTGGAGATGGGCTCACGGACCAGCGAGGTGCGGTTGGCCGCCCCCGGCCCGGTGCGTGTCACGGCCCGCGTGGGGGCATTGCTCGACGAGACACCGGACGAAAGCATCCGGCGCCGCCGCTACGACCAGCAGCCGTACTGGGATTTGGAGCGGGCCCGTATCGCCGACTCCCGCAAGGTCCCGCTGGAACTGGTGGTCAACGGCAAGGCCGTAGCCCGCCAGGAGTTTGTGGCCGACGGCACGCTGCGGTCCGTTTCCTTCCAGGCCAAGGTGGACTCCAGCAGTTGGGTCGCGCTGCGCATTCTGCCTTCTTCTCATACCAACCCGGTGTTTGTGATGGTGCGCGACAAACCGATTCGCGCCTCCCGCGCCAGCGCCGAGTGGTGTCTGCGGGCGGTGGATCAGTGCTGGAAGCAGAAGAGCGGGCGGATCCGCGCGGCCGAACGCGCCGACGCGGAGCGCGCCTATGAGTTCGCGCGGCAGGCCTACCGCCAACGCCTCAAGGAATCGGCGCAGTAGCGCAGTGCTGGTTTGGATAGGGGTAGGAGATAAGGCCTGCGATGGATTGGCCGCAGGACAATGCCATCCCCCGTCTCGACGATATCGAGTTTGCCATCTTGCGATGGCAACTGGCATATGTGGCACAGGCATTCTTGCCTGTGCGCTGGCGAGCGCATGAATTGCGCCAGTGCCCGCCCGAATCATATACTTCTGCGATGACTCACGCGACACGGGAGGGCACCGCCGCCTATCGCGACCGTTTTCCCACGCCCGCGGCGGCCGGCCATTTTCGGCGGCAGCAGGGCGTGTGGCTCTCTTCGTTGGGCATCGGAACCTACCTGGGGAACCCGGACGAGGCGACCGACCAGGCCTATACCGCGGCAGTGATCCGCGCCGTGGAGTTGGGGGCGAACGTCATTGACACGGCGATCAACTATCGCCTCCAGCGCAGCGAGCGTTCCATCGGGGCGGCGCTCGCCGCGCTCGCGGCGCAGGGGCGCTTTCGCCGCGAAGAGCTGGTCATCTGCACCAAGGCCGGTTTCCTTACACCCGATGGCGAGATTCCCGCGAACGCGCGCCGCTACTTTGAAGAGAATTATTTCTCGGCCGGCATCATCGGCCCGGACGACGTCGTCGCCGGAGTGCACTGCATGGCGCCGCGGTTCCTCGCCGACCAGATCGGCCGCAGCCTGCGCAACATGGGCCTGGCAGCCACAGACGTCTTCTATCTGCACAACCCGGAGACTCAGCTATCCGCCGTCCCGCGCCAGGAGTTTCTTCGCCGCCTGCGCCTGGCCTTCGAACATCTCGAGAAGGAAGTGGCGGAGGGAAGAATTCAGTGGTACGGGACAGCAACCTGGAGCGGCTACCGCCAGGCCTCCCACGCGCGCGATTACCTGTCGCTCGGCGATCTGGCCGCCATCGCGCGCGAAGTGGCCGGCGACCGGCACCACTTCCGCTTCGTTCAGTTGCCGTTCAACCTGGCGATGCCCGAAGCGATCGCCACGCGCAACCAGACTGTAGCCGGACGCGAGGCAAACCTGCTCGCCGCAAACCTGCTCGATGCCGCGCGCGACCTGGGGATCACCGTAGTGGCCAGCGCCAGCTTGATGCAGGCGAGCCTGGCCGCCGGGCTGCCGGGGGCCATCGGCGAGGCGCTGGGCGGCTTGCGCACCGACGCGCAGCGCGCCCTGCAATTCGCGCGGTCCGCCCCCGGAGTCAGCGTGGCGCTGGTGGGAATGAAGGACTCGCGGCACGTCGAGGAGAACCTGGCGCTGGCCGCGATTGCTCCGGCGCCCGAGGAGCAGTTCATGAAGATCTTCCACAGCTAGCGGACATCCCATGGCGGCCGATCTCGTCACGGTGTTTTCGCTGCTGCCCTCGTCGGTCCCCTTCCATCCGGACAGCTTTGATTTCGCCGCGATTCCGGCGGCGCACGGTGTCTTTCTGATTGAAACCGCGGGTGAGCCGTACGTCGGCAAGAGCGCGTCGCTGCGGCGGCGCCTGGAGCGGCTGCTGGGCCCGGCGGAAACTGCTCACAGCCGCCGGCTGAACCTTCGCGCCACGGCGCAGGCCGTGCATTACCAGTCGGCCGGCTCGTCGTTCGCAACCCTGGTGCTGCTCCACCGCGCGTTGCGCGCGGCCTTCCCCGAGCGCTACCGGGACATGCTGCGGCTGCGCGTGCCCCCGCTGTTGAAAATCAACCTGGCGAACGACTACCCGCGCGGCTACGTCACGCGGAAGCTGGGGCGCGGCCCCGGCCTTTACTATGGGCCGTTTCCATCGCGCGCCGCCGCCGAGAAAACTGCGTCCGGTTTTCTCGACCTGTTCCTGGTGCGCCGCTGCGTCGAGGCCATTCATCCCGACCCGGCGCATCCCGGCTGCATCTACGGCGAGATGAACATGTGCCTGCGCCCCTGCCAGAATGTTTCCACCGCGGAGCAGTACCGCGAAGAAGTCGAGCGGCTGGCGTCATTTCTTACCAGCGGCGGCGCTACCCTGGTGAAGGAAGTGGAAGCCGAGCGCGACGACGCTTCCGAACAGCTCGATTTCGAAGCGGCGGCGCGGCTCCACAAGCGCGTCGAGAAAGTTCATCAGGCGCTGAAGGAAGCGCCCGGCCTGGCTGCCGACCTGGAGCGCCTGCACGGCCTGGTGATCCAACCGTCCCGGCCGGGGCAGGGACCCGCGGTGGATCTGTTTCCGGTCTGGAAAGGATTTCTGCTGCCGCATCTCACGTTCACTTTCGAAGTGGTCGAGGGCAAGCCGGTTTCCATGGACGCGCGGCTGCGCGAGCTGCTGGCGGGCATTTCTCTTGCGGGCGGTTCGCCGCGCACCCGCGGCGAGCACCTGGCGCTGCTGAGCCGCTGGTATTACCGCGGCCGGCGCGCCGGTGAATTTGTCGCCTTCGAGGACTACGGCAAACTCCCGTTTCGCAGGATCGTCGGCGCGATCAGCCGCGTGGCCCGCGCCGCGTCTGCTCCGCCCGACCCGCCCGCGTAGCACAGGTCCATGTGTTGTCGTTGTGTTTCCGGCCGAACTCTGGTGAAATAGCGCCTATGAAGAGAACTCTCATTTTGTCGTTACTGCTGGTGGGAACCACCTGTGCCGAGGAATGGCGGTTGGATGCCGGGCACAGCAAGATCGCCTTCACGGCCGAGGCGCGGTTCTTCAGTGCCGAGGGACAGTTCCGCAAGTTCGACGTGAAGGCCGATGTGGACGAGAAGGCGCTCGAAAACTCCAAGGTGACCGTCACCGTGGACACCGCCTCGATTGATACCAACAACGAGCGGCGCGACAACCATCTTCGCTCCAAGGACTTTTTCGAGGTGGCCACGCATCCCACGTCCATCATCGAGATCAAGGCCATCCGCAAGCTGGCGGAGAACAACTACGAAGCCGACGGCCAGGTCACCATTCACGGCGTCACCAAGCCGTTCAAGCTGCCGGTGAAGGTGGTGCTGTTCGAAAACGGGCGCCTGCGCTTTCGCGGCAATGTTGATCTGAACCGCAAGGAATTCGGCATCAGCTACAACAGCCGGTTGAACCCGGTGGAGGACGTCGTTGCGGTGCGCTACGAAGTCAGCCTGATCAAGCCCAAGCCGCCGGGGCCACCGGGGCCGCCGCCTGCTCAAAAGAATTAACGCCAGGAGCCCGTGGTAAAACCCGCTCCCTCACGGTTGCGGCTCGGTAACTTCTGATCCTGCGGAGCCGCGCGCGTCAGCAAGCGGTCAGACTACACCACGGGCCGATAGGAGGAAGACGATGCGAGGTATCAGCCGTCGCGAGATGCTAATGGTGTCGGGTGCGGCCACTGCCGGCGCCCTGTTGCCCGGCCGCCTGCGGGCCGCCGCGTTGCCGCCGGTGGCCCCCGTGGCCATTGGACGCTGCCGCACCTACGGCAAGGAGATGGCCACGGTGCTGGACGGCTTGTTCGATAAGCTGGGCGGTTTGCGCTCGATGGTCCGGAACAAGACGGTAGCCATCAAGGTCAACCTCACCGGCGGAGTGCGCCCCGTGCTGGGCGGCCGCAGCGCCGGCCAGACCTACCACGTCCATCCCGGCCTGGTGCTGGCCTGCTGCCAGGCGTTCGCCCGCGCCGGGGCGCGCCGCGTGCGCCTGCTCGAAGGCTGGGACCCGGCGGTATCGGCCGAAAACTTTCTGAGCGAGTGCGGCTGGGACCTGGCGGCACTGCGCGCCGTCGGGACCAAAGTCGAGTTCGAGAACACCAACAACCGCGGGACCGGCAAGCGTTACTCGGTCCTGAAACCCGCGCACGGCGGTTACATCTTCCCCTCCTTCCACTTCAACCATTCCTACCAAGACACGGACTTCTTCGTCTCGCTGGCGAAGATGAAGAACCACTACACGGCCGGCGTGACGCTGGCGCTGAAGAACTGCTTCGGCACGGCGCCCTGCTCGTTCTACGGCGATGACGCCGGCACGGAAAAATCGAAGGTCTCGCGCGGCGCGCGCTTTCATCGGGGAAGCAGCAACCCGCCCGCGCCGGCGGCGCCGGAAAAAGATCCCTCCACGCCGCGTGATCCCGGCTACCGCGTCACGCGCATCACCGTGGACATCGTCTCGGCAATTCATCCGATCGGGCTTTCGATCATTGACGGCATCGAGTCGGTGCAGGGCGGGGAAGGCCCCTGGATCAAGCCGCTGCGCCTGGTCGAGCCGGGACTGCTGGTGGTGGGGACCAACCCGGTCTGCACCGACACCGTATGTACGGCGGCCATGGGCTACGATCCGTCCGGTGAGTGGACCTCGCCGCCGTTCTACCGCGGCGACAACATCATCAAGCTCGCCGAAGCAGCGGGCGTGGGGAGCGCGGATCTGAAGCAGATCGAGGTCCGTGGGCTCTCCGTCAAGGACGCGCTGTACGCCTTCGAGCAATTATGAATTATGAATTGAAAACCGGGAAGTGGCTGCTGGCGCTGGTTGTGTTTGGGTGGTCGCTCTCCGCGCAGGCTCAGCAGTATGACCTGCTGCTCAAGGGCGGGCACGTCATTGATCCCAAGAACAACATTGACGGCGTGCGCGACGTGGCCCTGCGGGGCGGGCGGGTTGCCGCCGTCGCGGCCGGCCTATCCCCGTCGGAAGCAAAAAAGACGATTGATGTCACCGGCCTGTATGTGACGCCCGGCCTGGTGGACATTCACGCCCACGTCTTTGTCGGCAACCGCGACCGCATCCTCGCCGAGGGCTCCGGCAGCGTCCTTCCCGACCACGTGGGGTTCCGCGCCGGCGTCACCACGATGGTGGACGTGGGCACCGCGGGCTGGCGCACCTTCCCTGATTTCCGGCGCACCATCATTGACCACGCCCAGACGCGCGTCCTGGCCATGCTCAACATCATCGGGATGGGCATGCCCAACACCGAAGTGGAACAGAACCCGGCCGATATGGACCCCAAGGCCACCGCCGAGATGGCGCGCAAGCACGCGGATGTGGTCGTCGGCATCAAGTCGGCGCACTGGCGCGCGCCCACTTTCCTCTCGGTCGAAAAGGCGGTCGAGGCCGGAACGCTGGCCGGCGTGCCGGTGATGGTGGACTTTGGCTCCTTCCTGCCGGAGCGGCCTTACCAGCAGATGGTGCTCGAAATCCTGCGGCCCGGCGACATCAGCACGCACTTCTATCGCTGGCCGGCGCCGCTGCTCGATGAAAACGGAAAGGTGCAGTCGTACCTGG
This sequence comes from Terriglobia bacterium, assembly GCA_046714815.1. Classification (GTDB taxonomy): domain Bacteria; phylum Acidobacteriota; class Terriglobia; order JAJPHL01; family JAPKYU01; genus JBKKAI01. Next base: position 6,322 of record JBKKAI010000220.1, read on the forward strand.
CGGTGGCGCGAAAGCGCGGCGTGAAGTTCGACGTCGGCCACGGCGGGGGCAGCTTCCATTTCCGGAACGCCGAGCCCGTGGTGCGCCAGGGCTTCTGGCCGGACTCGATCTCCACCGATCTGCACGGCGGCTCCATCAACGGCGCGATGGTGGACATGCTCAATGTGATGTCCAAGTTCCTGGCCATGGGCGTGCCGCTCAAGGAAGTGATCCGCCAGTCCACCACCAACCCCGCGGCGCAGGTGAAGCGCCCCGAGCTGGGTCAGATCGCCGCCGGCGCCGAGGCCGACATCGCCGTGCTGCGCCTGGAAAAGGGACGGTTCGGTTTCGTGGATGTGAAGGGCGGGCGGATCGAAGGCGCCGAGCGGCTGGGCTGCGAGATGACCCTCCGCTCGGGCAAAATCGTCTACGATCTCAACGGACGCGCCGGCCTCCCCTGGCGCGACGCCAAAATCGAGTATCCCAGCCGCTAGCCAGCTTCCTTACCCATTTAACGACCTGTTACGCGGTGCGCATGGCTTCCTCGCGGCCGGCGCCCTCCTCGAGCACGGCCTGCGCCGCGGCCAGGCGCGCGATGGGCACCCGGTAGGGAGAGCAGCTCACGTAGTCGAGCTTCGCGCGGTGGCAGAACTTCACCGAGTCCGGCTCCCCGCCGTGCTCGCCGCAGATGCCCACCTCGAGGTTGGCGCGCACGCTGCGTCCGCGCTCGGTCGCCATCTTCACGAGCGCTCCGACGCCCTCGGTGTCGAGCACCGCGAACGGGTCGTTCTTGAAAACGCCCTGTTTCAGGTAGGCCTCGAGGAACTTGCCGCTGTCGTCGCGCGAATAGCCGAAGGTGGTCTGCGTCAGATCGTTGGTGCCGAAGCTGAAGAACTCGGCTTCCTGCGCGATCTGCGCGGCGGTGACCGCGGCGCGCGGCACCTCGATCATGGTGCCGACCATGTACTTCACCCTCGGGCCGCGCTTCTGAAACACCTCTTTCGCCACGCGGTCCACGATCGCTTTTTGCAGCGAAAACTCCTTGCGCGTCCCCACCAGCGGGATCATGATCTCGGGAATCACCGTTCGCCCCTCTTTCGCGACAATGCAGGCGGCCTCGATGACGGCGCGCGCCTGCATCTCGGTTATCTCGGGATAAACAATGCCCAGGCGGCAGCCGCGGTGCCCCAGCATGGGGTTGAACTCGTGCAGGTCTTCGACGCGGCGCAGGATCTTTTCCTTGGCGGCGATTTTGGCCTTCGGCCCTCTTTTGGCGCGCAGCAGCGCGATCTCCACCATCAGGTCCTCGCGCTTGGGCAGGAACTCGTGCAGCGGCGGATCGAGCAGGCGGATCACCACTGGATAGCCGTCCATGGCGCGGAACAGGCCGACGAAGTCCTGGCGCTGCATCGGAAGGAGCTTGTCGAGCGCCTTGCGGCGGGCTTTTTCCTCTTTGGCCATGATCATGGCCTGCATGTGCGGCAGGCGGCCCTTCTCGAAGAACATGTGCTCGGTGCGGCACAGGCCGATGCCTTCGGCGCCGAAGCGCCGGGCCACCTGGGCGTCGCGCGGGACATCGGCGTTGGCGCGCACGCGCAGCCGCCGCACGCCGTCGGCCCAGCTCATGAAGGTCGCGAAATCGCCGCCGGCGGGGTCCGGCTCGAGCGTCTTCGCCTGGCCTAGAAAGACGCGCCCGGTCGAGCCGTCAAGCGAAATCCAGTCGCCTTCCCGGACCACCTGCTTTTCGACGGTCAGGCGCTTTTTACCGGCTTCGACCGTGATCGCGCCGGCGCCGGCCACGCAGCACTTGCCCATGCCGCGCGCCACCACTGCCGCGTGGCTGGTCATGCCGCCGCGCGAGGTCAGGATGCCGGCAGCAACTTCCATGCCGTGAATGTCATCGGGGACGGTCTCGGCGCGAACCAGCACCACCGGCTCTTTCTTGCCGCGCGCCGCGGCGTCGTCGGCGGTGAACACCACGCGGCCTACGGCGGCGCCGGGCGAGGCCGGCAGGCCGGTGGCCAGCAGCTTCAGCGTTTCCTTGCCGGCAGCCGCGTGCACGCCCTTGCCGTCCTCGGCCAGGATTGGATGCAGCAACTGGTCGAGCTGGCCGGGCGCCACACGCATCAGCGCTTCCTCTTTGCTGATCAGCTTTTCGCTCACCATATCCACGGCGATTTTCACCGCGGCCTTGCCGGTGCGCTTGCCGTTGCGCGTCTGCAGCATGTACAGCTTGCCTTCCTGGATGGTGAACTCGAAATCCTGCACGTCGCGGTAGTGCCGCTCCAGGCGCGTGGTGATGTCGCGGAGCTGCTGGTAGACCTGCGGCATCTGCTTCTGCAGCTCGCTGATGGCGGCCGGCGTACGGATGCCGGCCACTACGTCCTCGCCCTGCGCGTTCATCAGGAACTCGCCGTAGAACTCGTGCGCGCCGGTAGCAGGGTTGCGTGTAAAGCCCACGCCGGTGCCGCTGGTCTCGCCCAGGTTGCCGAAGACCATGGCCTGCACGTTGACCGCGGTGCCCAGGTCGTCGGGAATATTCTCGATGCGCCGGTACTCGATCGCGCGCTTGCCGTTCCAGGAGCGGAACACCGCGTCGCGGGCCATCACCAGTTGCTGCCGCGCATCCTGCGGGAAGGGCCGGCCGGTCCTCTTCCGGACCAGCTTCTTGTATTCGCCGGCCACTCTGCGGAGCGCATCCGCATCCAGGTCGGTATCGAGTTTCGCCCGCGACTTCTTCTTCTGCGCCTCCAGGATGTGCTCGAACTCATCGTGGTCGGACTCATCCTTCTTGATCTCCAGCACCACTTTGCCGAACATCTGGATGAAGCGGCGGTAGCTGTCCCAGGCGAAGCGCGGGTTGCGCGATTTGCGCGCCAGCGCCTCGACGCTCTGGTCGTTCAGTCCCAGGTTGAGGATGGTGTCCATCATGCCGGGCATCGAGAACTTCGCGCCGGAACGCACGGAGACCAGCAATGGGTTGGTCTTCGAATTGAACTCCGCCTTCGCGGCCTTTTCCAGGCGCGCCAGATGCTGGCCCATCTCCTGCTCCACGGCTTCGGGGATGCGGCCTTTGTTCTCGTAGTACAGCGTGCAGACGCCGGTGGAGATCGTGAATCCCGCCGGCACCGGGAGCCCGGCGTTGGTCATCTCGGCCAGGTTCGCGCCCTTGCCGCCGAGCAAATCCTTCATGCCGCGATTGCCTTCGGCCTTGCCCTGCCCGAAAAAATACACGTGCTTGTTCGTCTTCGCCGTCTTCCTGGTTGTCTTCACTGTGTGCCTACTCCGCTGCAACGATCTCGGAAATATCCCCGAGCTGTAAAAT
>JBKKAI010000221.1:0-3008 GCA_046714815.1 Terriglobia bacterium
GAGGTGCGCGTCGGCCAGGTCGGTGACTGCGAGGGCGCGGCGAAAATGCCGCTCCGCTTCGGCGTGGCGGCCCTGCTCGAAGTGCAGCGCCCCGGCTGCGGTCAAGGCCTCCGCGTAGCCGGGTTTTATTTCGAGCGCGCGCCGGAACTCGCGCGCGGCGCCTTCCGGGTCTCCCTGCTCGCGGAGGATCTCGCCGCGGGCCAGGAACGCTTCCGGATATTTCTCCCACAGCTCCACCGACCGATCGAGCGCGCGAAAGGCTTCTTCATAACGGCGCAGTTCGGCCAGCGCCAGGCCCAGGTCGTAGTGATACTCGGCGCGCTCCGGTGCGCGACGCACGCACTCGGCGAACAGGGCCAGCGCCAGGTCCGGACGCCCGAAACCGTCAAGGAATGTCTTGCCCAGGTTGTCGCGGATCAGGTTGGACTCCGGCGACACCTGCAGCGTGACGGTGTAAAGCATCACGTCGTCGTGCCAGTCGCGGTTGCGGTACGCCGTCAGCAGCCCGTAATTGAGCGCCAGCGCCGCCAGAAGGGCGGCGGCCAGGGCGCGGCGCGCGCCCCCCAGCCAAACGAAGACGGATGCCAGGAGCCAGCCGAACGCCGCCGACGGCAGATAAAGATAGCGCTCGGCGAAAACATTGTGGCCGATGGCGCGGACGTTGAGCACCGGCACGAGCGGCAGCATCAGAAGCAGCACCGCGAACAGCAGCGGGTGGCGGCGGCGCCACAGCATCCAGGCCGTAACGCCAACCGCGGCCAGCGCCGCCATCCCGCCGAGCACGCGCCAGTCCGTCAAGCCGCGCGCGGGATGAAATACGTGGAAAATGTTGAACGGCGCAGGGACGAACAGCTTCCCGATGTACTTTCCCACCAGATACACCGACGACAGCACGTACTGGCCGAACGGCATTACGCCGTAAGGGTTGGTGGCCACCTGGAAGCCGCCGAGCGAGTAGATGCGCATCGCCAGGTAAAGCGCGGCGGCGCCGAAATGTCCCAGGTAGCAGACCACGCAGGTCTTCCGGCCGGTCACCGAGGCAGAGCGGACCAGGTGTTCGTAAGCCGCCACAGTTGGAGGCAGCATCAGCGCCGTTTCCTTGCTGAACAGGGCCGCCAGTGCGGCCAGCGCCGAAACCGCGAGCCAGGCCGTGGGCCAGGCGCTTTCGCCCTGTCGCGACGGCCGGACGCGCACGTAGATCCAGAGCGACAGGAGGAAGAAGAACGAGTAAGTGAGCTCGGGAATGCCGGCCACCCAGGCGACGGACTCCGTGGTGATGGGGTGCAGGGCGAACAGCGCGGCCCCGGCCACTCCCACCGCCGGCGAAAACAGCGCCCGGCCCAGCAGCAGCACCAGCATCGCATTGAGCGCGTGAAGCAAGACGCTGGTGGCGTGATAGCCCGCGGGCGAATAGCCGAACATGGCGTAGTCGGCCATGTACGCCACGTGCATCAGCGGGCGGTAATAGTTGCTGATGGCGTGCGGACCGAGAAAACTCCAGACGTTGGTGGTGAAAATGGCCCGCAGGTGCGAGGCATCACGGATGTAGTGGTTGCGGAGGATCTGCGCGCCGTCGTCGTAGACGAACTGGTTCCCGAGTGTGTTCAGGTAGGCCAGCGTCGCGAGCGACGCTACCAGCAGCAGACTGAAGACACGCGCCAGCACAAAAGTCCCTGCCCTGTCTGGCACGGGAACACGCAAGCAACCCGACTGGCGTTGCGTCAAAAGGGCAAGCAACCCGGCTTGAGTTGCGTCAAAAAAAGGGAGGCGGGCGCTGGGTTTGGGGTTGGGGTGAGCGCGCCCGCCTCGTAACGGGGATCTGTTCGTATAGACGATGAAGGCGGTCAAAAGTTTCATCGAAATCTTTCATTCGCGGATTTTTTTGCACAAACATCGGCGAGCCCGGCCAGCGGGAACGGCGCGCCGGCCTAAAGTATTGAGTCATGTAACAGCTTTATCTGACTGATTCCAGGCTTATTCGTTACCGCCTCGGACGTGGCTTAGCTCGGCTTGAATGACCTCGCGGATGGCCTCGAACGACTGCACGCCGACGACCTTTCGTCCGTTTACGAAAAGTGTCGGAGTGCCGGTGACGCCAAGTGATTCCGCCTCCGCCATCGAGCGGTCCACCTCGGCCTTGATCTGCGGCTGGTCCATGCAGCTTCCGAGGTGCTCAGTGTCCATGCCCTTTTCTTTGGCGAAGGCCAGCGCCTTCTGCTTGAAGTTCTGAGTGGTGAGCTGCGGCTGGGTGGCGAAGGTCCAGTCATGGTAAGGCCAGAAGCCATCGCCATAGCGTTTGTAAATGCAACGGCCCAGCGTGGCGGCCGGAGTGGCCCAGGCGTGGATCTGCGCCAGCGGATAATCCTTGAAGATCAATCGCACATCGCTCGAAAAGTTTTTGATGACCGGACCGGTGAGGATCTGCGCCGCGCCGCGACAGAAGCCGCACTGGAAGTCGCTGTACTCGACGATGGTGACCTGCGCCAGCGGCGAGCCAAGGGCCGGCGAGTCTTTCACGTCAATCTTGGCCCGGATGGCGGCGAACGGATCGGCGACCATGGCGATCGGAGGCCCCTGCACCAAGTGCCTGCCGTCAGCCGAAACCAGGAAGGTGGTTTCCTGTTCCTGGCCCTGATGGGAAATCTTTACCTTGGCTTCGAGCAGACCGGCGATCGGTGACGGCTGGAGCGGCGCGACGGTGACTTTCACCGCTTCGGGCCATGAGTAGTAGCGGCGCAGGAACTTCTCGATCCGTACGGGATCTGGCACCGCCGCGGGAGGGCTCGAGGTGGCCGCCGACGCGGCTACGACCGGCTTTTTTTCATCCCCGGCCGTGGCTGCCGGCGTTTGTCCAGCGGCCACCGCGGCCGAAACGGCGGCCAAAACCAGCAGACCCGGTAATCTCTTCATGCTGCTCCCTACTTCCTGTTCTGGCTTCGCCAGCGGCGCGCGTCGCCGGTGGCACGCTCGGCGGTCCGTTCCATGAACTTGTCGGTGGCCTGCTCCAG
>JBKKAI010000222.1:0-3179 GCA_046714815.1 Terriglobia bacterium
CACAAGCCACGCGTGCAGCAGAGCGTTGAGCCCGAGACTGTTCGTGCCTTCTAAAATCTAAAGACCCTATGCAGCAGACCCTATGCAGCGCTTCCACGACATTCTCGAAAACATCGCCCGGAGAAGAGTTCAAACGGCAGGGATGGACTCGAATACGACAGAATCGACGGCTTCGGGGAAAGGAGGTCGAAGTCGGCACTTAATAGTTAGCATCGAGCCGAGTGGACTCGATTGCGCTGGAGAGATAGGGATTGCCCCCCTAGGTCCGCTCTTCGCCGGCCTGACGACGGCGATCTCGCTGGGCGCCAGGTCCCAGGGCCGGCAAGCGCGGAACGTGAAGGTCCGGTCGCCACCCAGCAGGCGGCAGCGCGCAGCCTTCTGCTTGACCGGCAAAACCACTAACTCGATGGGACCGTCAAGATCGAGGGCCGAAGCGGATGGCTGCCGCCTGGTCTTGCCGCGAGTGCCGGGTGGAAATGGCGCAAGCCCCATCCACTTGCGATAGGCGGCCAGGTAACGCCCGCCCCTGCGCGCTCAGAGGAATCACAACATCGGAAACCGCCACCACACGTGTTTCGCGCCATCAGCCCTGCGGCACGTTGCGGTGAGTGAGCCCGCGCGGCTCGTTGCCGTCGTAGTCGAACTTCAGCACCTGAACCGGTTCGTCAATGACGGTGGCATCGCATGGCACTGTGACGTCGTCCTTTGAAGGCCTGCCGGAAGGCCCAAAGCTGCTCATCCTTCCCGTTCGCGGCAACCGTAATCTTCTCGATGAGTTCGTCCAACTGTGCCGCCGCGAGGCCGGCCTGGTCTCTTTTCTTCATGAATGGTCTCCACTCCCGTTCCTCCCGCCGGCCAGCTCGCTAGACCGAATGCAGGATGCCCATGGGATACTGAGTCCTTCACCGCATGCGCCGGATTCTGTTACTCACCGCGGCTATCTCCGGACTCCTGTTGCTGATGTATCTTGCCGCTGAGTGGATGGGGCTGGCCTTGCTGGCCGACCCGCTTGCTGTACTCCAGCGGCATGAAGGAACTGCCGCGATTCTTTCCTTTGGATTGCTGGCCAGCGACGTGGTGCTGCCGGTACCCTCCAGCATCCTGATGATCGCCAATGGCGCGCTCTTCGGTGTGTGGACAGGGGCCGCGATTTCCACGCTAGCAAGCGTGCTATCCGCCGCGATCGGATTCTGGATTGGCCGGCGCGGCAAGCGAATCATTGCACAGGACGGGACCGGGACGGAAGTGAATGCGTGGCTGTCGCGCTGGGGCGGGCTGGCCATCGCCGTCTCGCGCCCGGTGCCATTGCTGGCCGAATCTATAGCGATCGCGGCCGGAACCACATCGCTGGGCTGGCGGACGTTGCTTGCCTCGTCGCTTGTGGGAACTTTGCCGGCTGCGTTCCTCTACGCGTATGCGGGAGCGCGATCGGTGGAACCGGGCGGCGCGGCCGTTATCTTCGGATGCACGCTGGCGCTGTCGGCCATTTTGTGGTGGCTTGGTTACCGGCGCCCGCTAACCAAGGCTGGTGGTTCAGGGTAGTTGGAACCGGACTGTTCCGATGAATCCCCTGCCTGAGGGAAATACCTGCCAGGAGACCTTCTTTCCAGAACCGGTTCGCATCCGCCGGGAGACTGTTCGGCCAATCAAATAGCCCATTGCGGCGCCGCCGGCAACATCGGTGATGTGGTGCTTCCGGTCCGCCATCCGTGTTGCGGCAACATACGACGCTATCGCGTATCCCGGTATCGCGGCTTTCCACCCGTAGTGCCCGGCAAAGATTGTGGCGACCACGAACGAGCTGGAGCTGTGCCCGGATGGAAATGACTGGTGGTTCTGGGCATTAGGCCGCAGCCGGTGGAACGCGGCCTTCGCTGGCCAGACAAGGGCAGTGTCGATGATCATTCCCTGGACCAGCGCATACGAAAAAGACCGGAAGCGCCTGTCCTGAGACTTGCGGCTGACGGCAAACAGCACTCCGCTCGCGCCGCCCAGCACGGCCGCGTTGCCGTTGTACCTTCCAGGCGCCGCCCACTTTCCCCAGACATTGCCCGGGGCAAAATGTCTTTCCAAGCTCTGCTCCTGGATGGTCGCCACGCCGTAGGCTGCGCCCCAAGCAATGGCCGGTAGAATGTTTTGAACGGAAAAGAGACCCTGGAAGTTGCCGCCAATATCTATGAGGAATTCCCTGCCTGTCAGGTGGTGTTGCGGGTCCGCCGCGGGATGCTGGAAAACCGAAGATTGCTGGGCGAGGCCGCGGGCTGCACACGCCATCAGCAACAAAGCGGTCTGCGCCCGAGCCTTCATCGCGAAACGTTCGTAGCCTCGTCCGTCATTCGCTCCAATCCCACCAGCTTCCAACTGCCGTCGAGTCGCCGGAAGTAGACGTTCACTGGTTTGGTCCAGGACTCATGGGGCGTTCCCATCGCTCGCACTTCAGCCACGATGAAGGTCCCTGGCTCTGATGGCAACCCCGTGGGGGCGGGCAACCGGGTTTCTGAACCCTTGGTCTCGCCGATGAGCCGAGTGAGGCCAGTTTGGTTGTCAAAAGTCGACCACAAGGCTGCATAGGAGGCGGGCGGCGTTGCCACTGTCGACGCTTCTGCCGCGTTGCCGAAGGTCAAGACGCCGGAGATGGCGAGCGAGAAATCGACCAATGGATTCGAATGCGTCAAATAACGCCGGCCGATCTTGTCGCGCCGCTTGATGAGCACGTCGGCCAGATATTTTTCGGCTGCCGGGTCGCTATACTGGCCGGTCTTGACGATGGCGCGAATCATCTCGTCGCTGAAGGCCATGACGCGGCGGGCGGCCCAAAACAGATCGTCCCGGCGGGCACGCAGAAGCGCCGAGACCGGCATGCGGGTCTTCCAGGTATCCGGGTTGAACTGATCGCCTTCGAACCGGCCGATGGAAGGGTGTTCCTGGTACTTTGCCCTTTGCCAGGGTTGTAAGTAGAGGCCGAGGGAAATAGTCCGCTTCACTAACTTGCCCGGTTGGTAAAAGTGCTCATATCCCTCGAACCACTCTCGCGGAGCGTTGGCTCCCATCCCAAAAGTGGAACCGACATCCAGGAGATAATGACGCACGCGCGATCGCCCATTTTCTGTCACGAGCGTATCCATGGTGTTGATTGCCTTCATGTCCACCAGGTTGGTCCATGCGCCGAAGACCTTCAA
>JBKKAI010000223.1:0-4015 GCA_046714815.1 Terriglobia bacterium
GTCCCGGCCACGGTCGCGGTCGCCGCGCGGTGCATGCGCCGCCGCGGACGCGCCGTCGGCTGGTCTCGCGCCACCAGGTTCGGCGGAGCGGGCCGGCGCCTCACCGAGCGCCCGCTCGGCCCGCGCCGACGTGATGCACTCGTCGCACAGCCTGTGCTGTTGCCGCGCCGGGTGGAACGTCTTGCCGCACTTGGCGCACGGTCTTTCGGCCGGCGAGCCCGGCGGGTTATCCGCCGGGCCGGCCTCCGGTGCTGCCGCCGCCGGAGCCTCCGGTGGCGCGACGCCTGCCTTGCGAAACGCATCCTCCATGCTTCCCATGGCTGCTCCTTATCCTTGACGCGCCGCGTCCCGCGGCGATTGACTCAGCGCGGCATATCGCGCCAGAAACTCCATCCACTTCCAGTCCGAATCGCCCTTCGCCGCGGCGGCGGGCAGGCGCGCGGCCCACTCCCTCGCCTGCCGGTGCTTGATGTGCGCGCGGGCCGCCGATTCGAGCTGCGACCGCCAGCGCATCTCTCTATTATCACTCGCCCGGCGCAGATCGGCCAGCCGGCCGAGCCACGCCGGACTGATCGCGCCGCGCTCCAGCCACTCGCCCAGCGCCTTGCCCGTCTCGATCAACGAGCCGGCACGCGGCCATTCCACCGCCGAGCCAAAGGCTTGGATGCGATCGCCACCGGCTTCGACGGCACACGCGAGCTGTTCGGAGGCCTGGTCACAGGCCGCGCGGATGTTGCAGACCGCCGGCGCCGGCGCGAACCCGGCCGACAATGTCAGCAGCGTGGCGGACTGCCCGCCCCGCTGCGAGCCGGCGTTGGAAGCCTGCCAACGGCGCCGCAGGTGGACGGCCAGGTCGAGAGTGTGCTGCCAGGGCCCGATAAGCAGCGTGTCGTCCCCGCCGCTCCACACCGGATAGACCAGCGGGAATGCCTCGGCGATCTCGGCGTGCAGGTGCTCGCCGAAAAAGCCGTGCAGCCGGCGGCCCAGCGCCAGGACTCGCGCCGGGTCGCCCTCGAGCGCGCTGAAAGCCGCTGCGGCGCCGTCCACCATCACGCGCAGGCATCCCAGCAGCTTGCGGCCTCCGCCACGCGCCGCCAGATCTTCGAAGTCCAACGGTCCCGCGCCCTGCTCGGACGGCCCTTCGGAGCGTAACGCTCCGGGCGACGGCAGCCGCCGCAGCAGCGGCCAGTGCGCGGTGTCCAGCCGCAACTCAAGCGGCTGCTCGGCGGACGGGCCGCCGAGAGCCGGTTCGGCGAACTTCAGTCCCAAGCCGGGGCCGGCCAGGTCGGCCTGCTGCTCAGCGCAGAGCCAGGCCCGCTCAGCGCCGGCGAGCCGTTCGCCGATTTCACCCTCGGCGGCGCAATCGTCACACAGAGATTCGTCGCCGAGGCGGCGCACCGCGGCGGCGGCGACGCATCCGGTGCACAGCCCGATTCTCGGGCCAGCGGGTAAAATAAACGCGCGCACGTTCCAGCGGGAGCCGGCGCGCAGCGCGCCCTCCAATGGCCGCAGGCGGCGTTCGGCCCGCCGGGCGGCCAGCTCTTCCAGCGGCAGACGCGCCGTGCGACACACGGCGCCGGCCAAGTCGCATTGCAGGTCCCCAGCGGGTAGGACATGCTGGAACAACCACGCGTCAAATTCGCGCTGAAGCGCGGCGAGCGCCTGCTCCCAGGCGATATCGGCCGGACCGGCGAGTAAAAAACGGCCACTGTTGGAAATGAGCACGGTCAAGCCCAGGCTGCGGCACACGCGCTGCGCCATCACTTCACCGAGCGCCGCGGCGCGGAAGGTGCGCGCCCGGACGCGGCGCGCGCAATATCCAGTGGCCGGCGCCGGCCGCACCGCGTAGGCCAACACGCCGGACAACACACCCTCGACGACCAGCGTGCCTTCGCGAATGTCCACCGCCGGGGCTTCGAGCGCAGCTTCCGGCTCCGCGCCGGGCGGGACGGCTTCACTTGGCGCCGCCGCTTCGTCCGGCGCGGCTTCACTTGGCGCCGCCGCTTCCTCTTGCGCGGCTTCGCCCGCTGCTAACTCGGCATCGGTGCCGGGCGCGGCGTCGGGTTTTTCCTGTTCGGTGTCCATGAGCGTTGGCCGGTAAGAATCCTGATGCGTGGCCGAAACTCAAAAGTCTATCCGAGAGGGAACTGTTTGGAAACGAATTATAATCGGGCGCGGAGGACCAGCGGTTGAAACGAACCTTTCCGATGCTGATCGCGCTCGCGCTGGCCGCGCTTGCGGCCCGCGCCCATGACTTCTGGATCTGGCCAAAGACCTTCCGGCCCGCGCCCGGCAGCCGCGTCACGCTGGCGGCGGGTGTCGGCGAGGACTTCCCGAAATTCACCAACCCTGTGACCCTCGACCGCATTGAAGGACTGCGCCTGTTTGCGCCGGGCGGCGCCGCGGCGCAGCCGCTCACGGCGCTCGAGTTCGGCATCGGCGCGCCCGGCGCTTACATGCTGGCGCTGGCCGTCCAGCAGCGCTTCATCGAGCTGAAGCCCGATGATTTCCGCCGCTACGTCACCGGCGAGGAGTTCGCGCACGTGCTGCGCGCGCGCAAGGAATCCGGCCAGGAGGATAGGCCCGGGCGCGAGATTTATTCCCGTTACTCGAAGCTGCTCGTGCAGGCCGGTGCCGGCGATGACCGCGCGCTCACGCGGCTGGTGGGGCACGAGTTGGAAATTGTGCCGGAGAAGAATCCGGCGCGCCTGGCGCTGTTGGCCGGCGGCGATTTTCCGGTGCGCGTGCTGTTCCGCGGCAAGCCGCTGGCCGGCGCGCGCGTGTCCGCCGCCCCCGAGGGAGGCCTCGCCGGCAAAGGCGGGCACGACTTCCCCGTTGTCGCTCGCACCGGCGCGAATGGCCGCGCCGTCCTGCGCCTCACCAGGCCGGGCCCCTGGTACGCGCGCATGATCCACATGATCCCGCACAGCGGCGCCGACGCCGACTGGCGCAGCTTCTTCGCCACCCTCACCTTCAGCGCCGGGAAGCCATGACGCCGCTCTCGACCACCTGGGTCACCTTCGATTGCTACGGCACGCTGATTGACTGGGAAACCGGCATCCGCGAGTTTTTCCGCGACGCGATCGGCAGGGACGAGGGACTCAACGAGCTCATCGAGGAATGGGAAGAGATCCAGTTTCAAATGATCCAGGGGCCGTACCGGCGCTACGCGGAGATCTTGCGCGAAAGTCTGCGCGAAGCGTTCGAGCGGCGCGGCATCGAGTACCGGCCGGAGATGGGCGAGGCCTTTGTCCACGCGCTGCCCGGCTGGAAGCCCTTCGCCGAAACCAACCCGGCCCTCGAGCGGCTGCGCGCCAAGGGGCTGAAGCTGGGGATCATCTCCAATATTGATGACGCGCTGCTCGCGGAAACGGTGAAGCACTTTCCCGTGCCCTTCGACCTGCTGTTGACGGCCGAGCAAGCCCGCGGCTACAAGCCCGGCGACGCCGGCATGCGCCTGGCGCTGGCGCGCATCGGCCTGCCGGCCCGCCAGGTGACACACGTCGCCTTCGGAGACCGCTACGACTTGGCCACCGCCCGCTCCTGCGGCATGCAGGTGGTCTTCGTCAACCGGCACTCCAGGCGTCTGGCCACCCCCGCCGATGCCGAAATCCCGGATCTCTCCCGCCTCCCGGAAATCCTCAAGTAAGCCCCCGCCCTTGTGGCACAGGCAGGAGTGCCTGTGCCACATTGGTTTCAGTGACTTCGCCGCGGCGGAACTCGAACTTCTCGAGCAGCGCGCTTTCGGCGCCGTGACGGGCCAGCGCGTCAACGTCGAGCGCGGCCTCGGCGCGGTCCAGCTCCTCGGGACGGGTGAACAGCGCCGGCGATCGCGGCAGGAACAGCGGGCAGCAATCCTGGAACGGCTCCGACGAAATGGCGTAGCTGCCGATCCGCTGCGCCACCTGCAGGATGTCCACTTTGTCGTCGCCGATCAGCGGCCGGTAAACCGGCATCACCGCGGCGCGGTCCACCGCTTCCATGTTCCGCAGCGTCTGCGAAGCCACCTGCGAAA
>JBKKAI010000224.1:0-4306 GCA_046714815.1 Terriglobia bacterium
CTCGACGATCTGCTGGCGGCTGATGACCTGGCCGCGGTCGCTGGAGTCGGTTTCGAGCAACTGCACGGCGCCCGAAACCTCGACGATCTCGGTGACCGCGCCGACCTTCAACTCCAGGTCCACGCGCTGCCGGGCGTTGATCGTAACCACCACGCGGTCGGCCACCGCCGTGGAGAAGCCCGGCATCTACGCGGTCACCTTGTAGGCGCCGACTTTGACGGTGAGGAACTGGTAGTTGCCGTTCTCGTCGCTGGTGGTGGCGGCGCGAATCCCGGTGTCGAGGTTCAGCAGCGTCACCGTGGCTCCCGCAACCACGGCCTGGGTCGCGTCGCGCACCGTGCCGAGCACGGTCGCGGTGTCGAACTGGGCGCGGGCGGCCGGAGACAAAACGCAGGCCAACACACAGACCAGCAGAACAACTCTGGAAGTCGTAGACATCGCCGGGCTCCTTCTCGATAGACTTGACGGGCCGATTGTACCACCCGGTTGCGGAGTGTGGATGAAGGTTGTGTTAAGGTTTACGCACGCGGTTTTAGCGGCTGTACGGCGTGGGGTGCGGCCCTTCTTCGAGCATCTGGCGGTCCCAGATGGCGCCCTCGCGGGTGTAGCTGGCCAGCTCGAAATCCTGGGTCAGCTCCAGTGCATCGGTGGGGCAGGCGTCTTCGCACAGCCCGCAGAACATGCAGCGGGAGGTGTCGTAGGTGAAGTTGGTGAGGATTTTCTTGCCGCTGGTGCCACCGGCGCGCTCCCAACTGACCACGATCAGGTTTTCGGGGCAGGCCAGCGCGCACAGGTTGCAGGAAATGCACAGCGTCTCGGCGTTCTCCGGATTGATGTTCAGGCGCGGTGCGCCGCGGTAGCGCTCGGCCACCTCCGGGCGGACCTTGGGATACTCCTCGGTATAGATGTTCTTCGGGTGCTGGTAGCGGAAGGTGACGGCCATGCCCTTGAGCAGGTCCACCATGAAGATCTTCCGCAGCAATCCGGAAAGCATCCCGCCCTTGTTGCGGTTCCCGCCCTTGTTGCCGCCGCCGTTCTCAGCCATGTGTTTGGTCGCCTGACTTAGCATGCACTGGAACCGGCGCGGATTTCAAGGGCCGAATTCCCACCCAACTTTTGGTATAGTTGCAACATGTTGCAAAAAGAAACCGAAGCCCCCGGAAAGACGCTGCCGGCCGGCTACCTGCAGGACCAACTGGTGGCGCGCGGCGTGCGCATGACGCGGCAGCGGCGCGTCATCCTGCGGGTGATCGAGAATGCCCGGCGGCACATGGACGCGGCCACCATCCTGCGCTTCGCCCAGAAGGAAGACGCTGAAATTGACCGCGTCACCGTCTACCGGACGTTGGGCCTGCTGAAGCGCCACGGACTGGTGGACGAGCTGGACCTGTGCCACCTGAGCGGCGGCGGCCATTATTACGAGCAGCGCCCCCTGCGGCAGCACATGCACCTGGCCTGCCTGAAATGCGGCACGGTGGAGGAGTTCGCCAGCCCGTTGTTCGAGAAGATCAAGGGGCAGATCGAGCGCGAGCGCCAGTTCCACATCGCTTTCGCGCGGGTTGAGATTGGCGGCTATTGCGAGAAGTGCGATCCGGCCGCGTCCGCCGCCAGCTAAACTACTTCAATTGAAGCTGCACGAGGCTGGCGTTGAGGCGGTCCAGGCCGGCCACCGCGCCCGAGCGGTCCACTTGGCCGAAGGTCAACACGCCGGTGGGGCAGGAAGAGACGCAGGCCGAACAGCGGACACACTGGGGGTCGGCCATCGGCAACCCCTTGTTGGCGAAGTTCATCACGTCAATTCCCTGGTGACAAACCGACGTGCAGACATTGCACGAGATGCACTTCTTCTTGTCGGCCAGAATACGAAACCGGCTGAAGCGCGCGTAGATGTGCATCAGCGCGGCCAGCGGGCAGAAGAAGCGGCACCAGACGCGCCCGGAAAACCAGAAATAGAAGCCGTAGCCGACTACCCCGGCAAGAAAGACGTCCACCATCCACTTGTAGGAGACGGCCGAGCCGGAAAGGGCCAGGTAGTTGAATCGCCGCAGCGCCTCCCATTCCGGTGCAACCCAGGAAGTCACCCGCAATGCCAGCATCACAAACGCCAGCGCCAGAATCGCCTGGCCGGCCATGTTCAGCCGGTTCCATTTCGGCCCGTGCGGCATCTTGTGACGGTGCGCATCGCCCAGCGTCTCGGCCAGCGCGCCGCAGGAGCAGATCCAGCCGCAGTACGAGCCCTTGCCCCAGAAGTAAATCATCGCCGGGATCAGCACAAAGGTCTGCGCGAAGGCGATGGCCAGCCAGCCCCACAGCGGCGCGTCGGTGAAAACGTTGTAGACGTTCAGCGGCCAGGCGAGAATCAGGCCGTAGGCGCGCCAGAACTCGCGGCCGTGCCCGTAGCTCACCTTCGGGAACAGCGAGTCGGCCACCGATGGCGGCAGCCATCCATGTGCGTCCATCCAGGGCAGCAGGATCTCGGGCAGCAGGAAGAGCGGCAGAACCTGGATGGCCATCAGCGTCCAGGTCTGCGCGCTGACGTAGGCGGTCTTTCGCCTGCGCATCCGCCGGAATCCGAAAACCACGATCAGCAGCGAATAAACCAGCGTGTACCAGAACGACGGGCTGGCCGCCGATGTGAGCACGATGCCCGGCAACGACTTTGGTTTGATCACGGCCGGCAGTTCGGCCAGGCTGTAAGGAAAAACTGCCGCCCGCCGGCCCAGCTCGTCGAGGAAGCCGCCGGACTTCCAGTTGTACAGCGCCGCGCAGAACAGCAGGAAGAGGGCGAGCGAGGCGATGCGCGCCGCCGGCCAATCGCCCGCGATGCGCACGCCCGACCGCCGCAGAAAATCGAGCGGCGGCTCGCGCCCGATCATGGAGAACACAACGTCGTTGGCGATCGTTGTCTGCGATCTGTCGCCGCGCTCGAGCACCACCGAGTCAGCGCGAATCTCGCGGGCATGGCTGGGCATCTCGAAGCGGATGCGGCCCGGCTGCCGGCCGCTTCCGAGAAACGGACCGGCGGCGGTGGTCACGCGCTCCGACGAGGGCCGCTCCACCGCGACATCCGCGCCGGGGACGGCCGCCAACAGCTTCACATTCTCGACGTTCTCCGGCTTGGGCCGGGAGAACTCTTTCTGGCGGTAGCAGAGCGTGACGTCGGCGCCGCACTGGGCGAGCGCGATGGCGGTTTCGAGCGCGCTGTCGCCGCCGCCGATCACCAGCACCTGGCGCCCGGCAAAATCCATCGGGTCGTGCAGCCGGTTGTAGACCTTGTCGAGCTCTTCGCCGGGCACGCCCAGCCTGCGGAAATTTCCGCTGCGCCCAATCGCCACGATCACGCGCAGCGCGCGAACGGCCCCCTCGCCCAGCCGCGCTTCGAGCGCGCCGCCGTTGCGGCTCACGCTTTTCACATGCGCTTCGGTCACCGGGATGTCCCGCGTCTGCTCCATCAGCTCGTCGTACAGCGCTTCCTTGATTTCCGCGCGCACCTGCAGATCGCCCTGCGGCGTCATCGCCGCCGGATAGGTGTAGATCGGCTTGGCCTTCGGGAAGTCGGCGATGGTCTGGAACGGCCGCTTGGCTTCGAACAGGACAAAGTCCAGGCCCGCGCGGCGCGCTTCGACGGCGGCGGCCATTCCGGAAACGCCTCCACCGATGATCACCAAGTCGTGCACGCCCGTCTCGCGCCGTTGGCGAGCCTGCTGGAACGACGGGTCGGCGACGATCGTCCGCACCGCGCGCGCTCCGCTGTCGAGCGAGAACTTCAGCAGTGGCGTTCCGGTCAGGTCACCGGTCACGTAAAGCCCGGGCACATTGGTAGCGCCGTCTTCGGCGACCTCGGGAAGCTTCTCCACCGCACCGGCGGGCCAGCGCGTGTGCAGCCAGCAGGCATAGCGGGAAAGTGGCCGTGCCAGTTTTCGCAGCATGTTCTCGCAGCGTTGTCGCGGTGATCTTGCGCTTATCTTACCACTCCGTGGAATCCTCGCCACCGCCACCTGTTCCACGGATTTCCGGTTGCGCTATCATCAGCGCTGGCGGTGAACAGAATGCGGATCCACCTCACCCTCAACAATCACGATTACGGGCTGGCCAAAAAGGAAGCCGGGTCTCTGGGAATCCCGGTCGCCGAGTTTGTTCGACGGGCGATCCGCCAGATGCTGCCGCCGAAGCGCGACGCGCCCGGGATGCCAAGCTGGATGCGCTATGCCGGGCTCGTCGCGTCCGGCGACGCGAATTCCAGCCAGTCCATTGACGAGCTCGTTTATGGCTCGTGAGACTGCAGGAACTGATCAAGGCCGGGCGT
>JBKKAI010000225.1:0-5999 GCA_046714815.1 Terriglobia bacterium
GTAGTAAGCCAAGTGAGCCAAGCCAAAACGCGGGAATAAGATAGCGCCTACTCAATTCTTCGCGGCGCGCAAAGCTGCGATTTGGGCGGCGATGCGGGCGCGGTCGAGGAGGAGGCCGTCGCGGACCACCATTTCGATTTTGCGCGTGTCGCTGATGTTGGTCAAAGGGTCGCCGCCGACCACGAGCAGGTCGGCGACGGCGCCGGCGCGGATGACGCCCGAATCTTTCAGGCGGAGCGCCTCGGCGCCGCCGCGGGTGGCAGCCACCAGCGCCTGGGCCGGCGTCAGACCGGCTTCGACATAGGCTTCGAGCTCGCGCTGATAAGCAAAGCCGGTTTCGGCATTCGGCACGCTGCCGTGCGAGCCGACGCCGAGCCGCCCTCCGGCGCGTTGGAAAGCCACCGTGAAGGCCGCCATGTTGCGCACCGAGAGCGGGTGCTCACCGTTGCCCAGGGTTTTGCGCGGCAGCTCGAAGATGGCGATGGTCGGCGATAGGTAAACACCGCGGGCCAGCAGCAGCCGGATCAGTTCGGTGGCTTCGCGCGATCCCACGTCCACCTTCTCCCACACTTCGTAGCGGCCCTTGCGCCGGGCGTCGTTGCTTTTCAGAACCGCCTGGCGATAGCGCTCGGCGTCGGGCGGCGGCAGCAGGGCCAGGCCCACCGACGTAGCATGCTCGATGCCGTCCAACCCCAGCTTCACCGCCTCGCGGATGTCCACGATCTCCAGGTGGCCGGTCACGTGGACGCCGCGCGCGTGCGCCGTGTCCACCACGGTCTTCATCAAGGAAAGCGGCAGGCGAAAGTAGACCTTGATGGAAGTTGCGCCCTTGTCAATCAGGCGATTCGTTTCCCGCTCGGCGTCCATGGCGTCGAGCACGACGATCGCGTCGTTGGGGTAGGCGGGATTGGTCCCGTCCAGGTGCGGCCCGCTCATCAGGAACCGGGGCAGCGGCAGCGATCCCGCGCGTACCTTGTCGAGCGCCTCGCCGATGTGCTCGATCCAGTTGCCCATGTCGCGCACCGTGGTGACGCCGTTGATCAGAAACTGCGACGGAAGCCAGGGCGTTTGGCGCGGGCTGAAGTGGAAGTGCAGGTCAATGAAGCCGGGCAGGATGGTGCGGCCCTCGGCGGAGATGACGCGCGCGCCGGCGGGCACGCTGACCTTGGCGCGCGGCCCGGCGGCGACGATGCGGTTGCCGCGCACCACGACGGCGGCATCGCTGACCGGCGCCGCGCCCGTGCCGTCGAACAGCGTGCCGCCGAGAAAGACAAGCGCGGAATCCTGAATGGGCGCCTGCGCCGCTGAACACAGCACGGCGAGGATTGTGGCGGCGACGGCAATCCGCAAGAGGATCATGACTTGATTTTCTTGAGTTCCTCGACGAGGGCCGGCACCACGTCAAACAGGTTGGCGACGATGCCGTAGTCGGCGATTTCGAAGATGGGCGCGTTCTGGTCCTTGTTGATGGCCACGATGACGCGCGAGTTCTTCATGCCCACCTGGTGCTGAATGGCGCCGGAGATACCGAGCGCGATGTAGAGCTTGGGGGCGACGGTCTGGCCGGAGCTGCCGATCTGGCGCTCCATCGGCAGCCAGCCGTTGTCGCAGATGGGGCGGGAGGCGGCCATCTCGGCGTGCAACACTTCGCAGAGCTGCTCGACCAGCGCCAGGTTTTCCTGCTCCTTGATGCCGCGGCCCACCGATACGATGATCTCGGCCTGGCTCAGGTCCACGGTGCGCCGGGCTTCCTGGAACAGTTCGCCGGGAACGGTGCGAATCTGCGCCGCATCGAGCGAGACCTCGATCTTCTCGACCTTGTCTCCGTGGGCCGCCGGCGGAAGCTGGTCGGAGCGGAAGGCGCCGGCCTGCACCGAGGCGAAATAGGGCGGCGCGCCGGCGAAGGCCACGTCGGCGTTCATCTTGCCCTGGAAAAGCTGCCGCGTCAGCAGCAGCTCGCCGCCGTCCACCTTGTAGCCGATGCAATCGCTGATGAAGCCGCGGCCAAGCGCCGCGGCCAGCTTGGGCGCGAAGTCGCGCACCTGGTAGGTGTGCGGCAGCAGCACCAACCACGGCCTCAGCTTTTCGATGGCCTGCTGCAGGGCGATGGTGTAACCGTCGGGCGTGTACGGCTCGAGCAGCGGGTGCTCCAGCGCATAGAGCTTCGCGGCGGGAACCTCCCCGGCCAACGAACCGACGTCCGCGCCGGGAACAATCGCTTCCACCGCGCGGCCCAGCTCTTTGCCGATGCCCTGCGCGGCGGCCAGCGCCTCCAGGCTCATGCGGTTCAGCTTGCCCGCGCGCTGTTCGATTACGGCGAGGATGGCGTCCGGCATCGGTCACAAAACGCGGGCTTCGAACTTCAGCTTCTCCACCAGCTTGGCCGCGGCCTCGCGAGGCGGGCCGTCGAGGAATGTGGTCTGCTTGGTCTTGTGCGGCACGTAGATGCGGCGGATCTGCTGGCGGCCGGCCCATTCCGCCTCGTTCCACGCCAGGTCGGCGCGGGTGATGCGCCGGACCTCCTTGGTCTTGGCCTTCTTGATCCCCATCAGCGTGGCATAGCGCAACTTCGCCAGGCCGCTCTGGACGGTGAGAACAGCGGGCAGGGGCATCTCCACCATCTGGAACCAGCCGGCCTCGAGCTCGCGTTTGACGCGGATGCGCCCCGCGTTTCCTTGCGCAGGTCCTTCCACCGGCTTCACATCCATGATGATGGTGGCGTGCGGCGCGCCGAGCAACTCGGCCAGGATCACGCCGGTCTGCGCCGCGCCCAGGTCGTCGGACTGCAGGCCCGTCAGGCAGAGGTCCCAGGCTTCGTCCTTCATGCCGGCGGCCAGCAGGCGCGCGGTGTTGAACGTGTCGAGCGCGGCGAAAGCGTCATCCTCGAGATGGATGGCGCGGTCGGAACCCTTGGCCAGCGCCTCGCGGATCACCTGCTGGGCGCGCGCCGGACCGGCCGAAAGCGTCACCACTTCGCCCGAGTGCTGCTCCTTCAGGCGCAGCGCCGCTTCCAGCGCATAGGCGTCGGGCTCGTTGATCTCGTAGCTGGTGTCGCCCTCGCGCACCCAGGTCTGGTTCTCGTTCAGGCGCAGCGTGGAATCCTTGGCGGGAACCTGTTTGATACAGACGATAATCTTCATCGGGCGGCGCTATTCCGAATACCGCTGGAGGAGGATGGCGGCGTTGGTGCCGCCGAATCCGAAGGAGTTGGTGAGCGCGTACTCGAGGTCGGCCTTGCGCGGGCGGTTGGGAACGTAATCGAGGTCGCACTCCGGATCCGGTGTCTCGTAATTCATGGTGGGCGGCAGAACCTGGTCGCGCAGCGCCAGCACGGTAATGCCCGCCTCGAGTCCGCCGGCGCCGCCCAGCAGGTGGCCGGTCATGGATTTGGTGGAGCTCACCGCCAGCTTCTCGGCGTGCTCGCCGAAGGCGCGGCGGATGGCCATGGTCTCGAATTTGTCGTTGTAGGGCGTGGAGGTGCCATGGGCGTTGATGTAGGCCACCTGCTCGGGCGCGACCTGCGCGTCGGCCAGCGCGTTGCGCATCACGCGGAACGCGCCATCACCGTTCTCCGACGGCTGGGTGATGTGAAAGGCGTCGGCGCTCATGCCGTAGCCGGCTACCTCCGCCAGGATACGCGCGCCCCGGCGCCGCGCGAACTCCAGCTCCTCCATCACCAGGATGCCGGCGCCCTCGCCCATGATGAAGCCGTCGCGGTCCTTGTCGAACGGGCGGGAAGCGCGTTCCGGCTCGTCGTTGCGCGTCGAAAGCGCGCGCATCGCGGCGAAGCCGCCCACGCCCATCGCGGTGATGGCCGCCTCCGAGCCGCCGCAGATCATCACGTCGGCGTCGCAGTGGCTGATGATGCGGAAAGAATCGCCCACCGCGTGGGCGCTGGCCGAGCAAGCCGTGGCGGTGGCCGAGTTCGGCCCCTTGGCGTTGTAGCGGATGGACATGTGGCCCGCGGCCAGGTTGATGATCGAGCCGGGGATAAAAAACGGAGAGATGCGGCGCGGGCCGAACTCGAGCAGCACTTTGTGTTCGCGCTCGATCACGTCGAACCCACCGATGCCCGAGCTGACGTACACGCCCACTCGCTCGGCCTCCTCCGGGCCGACCTTCAGGCCGGACATTTTCATGGCGAAATCCCCGGCGGCGATCGCCAGGTGGATAAACCGCCCCATTTTCTTGACTTCTTTTTTCTCGATCCAGTTCAGCGGATCAAAGCCCTTTACCTCGGCGGCGATCTTGCAGCTGAACTGAGAGGCGTCGAAGTGCGTGATCGGCGCAACTCCGCTCCGCCCGGCCAGCAATGCCTGCCACGTTTCCTCGGTCCCCACACCCACCGCGGAAACCAGTCCCACCCCGGTGATGACGACCCTGCGTCGCATGTTCCCTGTGTCGGCCCCCGGCTCAGGCCTTGGCGTGCGACCGGATGTACTCGGTGGCGTCCTTGACGGTCTGGATTTTTTCAGCGTCCTCGTCCGGGATCTCGATCTCGAAGGCCTCTTCAAAGGCCATTACCAGCTCGACGGTGTCGAGCGAGTCCGCCCCCAGGTCATCCACAAACGATGCGGTGGGCGTCACCTCGGCCTCGTCCACGCCGAGCTGCTCGACAATGATCTGTTTTACCTTCTCGTCCACATCCGCCATTCGGAAGTTCCTCCTGTCTTTAACTCACCCCTGCAAAATCACCAAACCTCAATGTAGCACATCTCTGTGCCGGGTTCGGTGAAAGCAACTCACAGGCAGGAATGCCTGTGCTACATGTACAGGCCGCCGTTGACGTTCAACACGTGCCCGGTGATGTAGCCGGCGTCGCCGGAAGCGAGAAAGCGGACCGCGGCGGCCACGTCTCGCCCGGCGCCGATGCGCCCCAACGGAATCTTCTCCAGCAGCCTGGCGCGCATCGGCTCGCTCAGCTTCTCCGTCATCGCGGTTTCGATGAAGCCGGGGGCCACGGCGTTCACCGTGATCGAGCGCGAGGCCACTTCCTGCGCCAGCGATTTGGTCAAGCCGATCAGCCCGGCCTTCGACGCCACGTAGTTGGCCTGGCCGGGATTGCCGGTCTGCCCCACCACCGAAGTGATGTTGATGATGCGCCCGAACCGCTGCCGCACCATGCCCGGCAGCGCCTGCTGGATGCAGAGGTATGCGCCGGTGAGATTGGTTTGGAGAACGGAGTCCCAGTCGGGCCGTTTCATCCGCAGCACCAGGGCATCGCGCGTGACGCCGGCGTTGTTGACCAGGATCTCGATCTTGCCGAAGCGCTCGATCGCCGCGCGGAACGCGGCTTCGATTTGCGCCTGGTCGGCCAGGTCCATGGGGAAGGCGGCGGCCTGCGTGCCGAGCGCTTCTGCTTCCCGGGCCACCGCCGCCAGTTTTTCCTGGTTGCGCGCGGCCAGCGCCAGCAGGCAGCCGCCCTCGGCCAGCGCCAGGGCGCACTCGCGCCCGATGCCCTGGGAAGCTCCGGTAATGAAGGCCACTCTTCCCTGCATACGATACCTACGCCTCTGGCCGGCGCAAGGCCTCCCGCAAGGCCTCCCGCAAGGCCTCCAATGTCGCGTTCAGGCCGGCCTCATCCTGCACCTGGAAGACTGTGACGGCGGGATCAATCTGGCGCAGCAGGCCGGAGAGCACCTTGCCCGGCCCGACCTCGACAAAACGCGTGGCGCCGCGCCCGATCAGCCGGCGCATGGTTTTCTCCCACTGCACCGGCGCCGAGACCTGCGCCACCAGGCCGGCGCGGGCCTCGGCCCCGAAGCGGACGTCTTCGGCGAGCACGTTGTTCACCAGCGGAAAGCGGAGGTTGTGGAACTCGATGCGGTCGAGGTCGGCCGCCAGGCGCTGCTGCGCGGGCATCATCAGCGCGCAGTGAAACGGCGCGCTCACCGGCAGCATCAGCGCGCGGCGCGCGCCGCGCTGCCGGGCCAGCTCGGCGGCGCGCACGACGGCGCCGGCATGGCCGGATATCACGATCTGGCCGGGCCCGTTGATGT
>JBKKAI010000226.1:0-3332 GCA_046714815.1 Terriglobia bacterium
GGGGTCGAGTTTCGCGTTCTGCGGCGATTGCGCGGTCTATTCTCCGCATCATTTGCGGTGAATACTTGCTCGGTTATAGCACCTCAAGGCTCGTCGTAGCGGCCGAGGCGGCGCACCCAGATGTTGCGGAAACGCAACGGGTTGCCGTGGTCCTGCAACTGCAGCGGCCCTTCCGGCGGGTGCGGCTCCCAAACCGGCAGGATCTTGTGACGCACGGCGCCCAAAATCTCCTGCCGGTGGTGTACCAGGACGCCGTTGTGGATCACGGTGACGAATCCCGGCTTTACAAGCTTTTCGCCCTCAAAGCGCGGCGTTTCGAAGACGATGTCGTAGCTCTGCCACTCGCCTGGCTTCCGCGAGGCATTGACCAGCGGCGGATACTGGCCGTAAATCGCGGCGGCCTGGCCGTCGGCATAGGTGATGTTCTGGTAGGAGTCGAGGACCTGGATCTCGTAACGGCCCATAAACAGCACTCCGCTGTTGCCGCGCCCCTGGCTGGAGCCGACGACTTCAGCCGGCGCGGCCCATTCGATATGGAGCTGGCAGTCGCCGAACTTTTCTTTGGTGGTGATGCTTCCGGATCTCCTTACCACCTCCATGTAGCCGTTCTCGACCTTCCACGCCGCGGGTTTGTCCGGGGCCACCTGCCACTTCGAAAGGTCTTTGCCGTCGAACAGAATGATGGCGTCGGATGGAATCGGGGCCGGTTGGGGCGCGGGACCGGGCGTGATCGCCCGCGGGTGGGGGCGCTTGATGTCGTGCACGCGCCACTTGCTGCCCGGCAGAACCGGCGTGTCGTCGTAGCCAATCGGGGGAGCCGGGCGCGCCTGCGACACCCGGAGCGAAAGCTCCGGGTTGCCCGCCGGCTGCTGTCCGGCGAAACCCGTCAGGGGATCACCGGAGGTCGCCGCGACTCCGAGCGCGACTGCCACGGCCGCCAAAAGAAGCTGCTTTGTCCATTCAGATCGGTGTTTCATAGCGCGTAAAGATACCACGGTTCGGCGCGCCGACCGGTGCGAACGCTCCGGTTGCCGCCGCCGGGTCAGGCTGATTCAGCGGCGGGACGACATCCGCGTGCGTATGGTCTTGCTGGCTGGACATATCGGAGTCGAGAGTGATATGTTTAGACATATGAAGCGGACCACGGTTCGTTTGGATGATGCCTTGCTCCAGCAGGCGAAGCGGGAAGCATCCCGGCGCGGCGAGACCCTGACCTCCCTGATCGAGCAGGGTCTTCGGCTCGCGCTGGCGCGAGTTCGTCCTAAGAAACGGCGTCCCAGCGTGGAGCTGCCCGTTTGCCGTGCCGGCGGGGGCGCCCTGCCCGGTGTGAACCTCGATGACACCGCAGACCTTCTGAGCCGGATGGAAGGCCACACTTGATTCTCCCCGATGTGAATGTGTTGCTCTATTCCTTCCGCAGCGACACCGAGAACCACCAGAAGTGCCACGGATGGCTTCACGGAGTGGTCAACGGCGACTCGGCTTTTGGGATCGCCCCGCAGGTCCTGGCGTCGTTGGCGCGCATCACTACGAATCCACGGATCTTCGCAAGGCCGAGTAGCCTGGTTGACGTATTCGCATTCAGCGAGGCCCTGCTTTCACAGCCGCACTGCCAGATCATTCAACCGGGCCTCCGCCACTGGGCGGTTTTCCGGGAACTGTGTGGCGGAGCGCGGGCGCACGGAAATCTGGTTCAAGACGCGTGGTTTGCCGCGCTGGCGATCGAGTCGGGCTGTGAGTGGATCACGACGGATCGTGATTACGCGAGGTTCGAGGGTCTGCGCTGGCGCACGCCCTTCTGAACACTCAGCCGGCATTTCCTGCCTGCTGCTGCTTGCCAGGCCGGGCCGGGCGCGCTTCCGAATCTTCGCCGCAACGGCCTGGGATTGGCTATAATCCAGGAAAGGTCCATGGGAAAATGAGGCGACGAAGCTTTCTGCTGTTAGTGGTTGTGGCGAGCCTTTGTGCCTGGGGCTTGGTGGGCCATTCGGCCCGCGCCCAATCGGCGGCAGCCGCGCGCCGCGTGGACTTTACCCGCGATATCCGCCCGATCCTTTCCGACAACTGCTTCGCCTGTCACGGCCCCGACGAGAAGCAGCGCATGGCCGGCCTGCGGCTGGACACGCGCGACGGCGCGCTTGGGGACCGCAAAGGCGGCGCGGCGGTGGTCCCCGGCAAGCCCGCCGAGAGCAAGCTGTACAAGCGGATCACCGCCGAGGACAAGGCCGAGCGGATGCCGCCGCCGTTCGCCGAACGGCAGCTCACCGCGCAGCAGATTCAGCTTCTCCGCCAGTGGATCGAGCAGGGCGCCGAATGGGAGACGCACTGGGCTTACTTGCCGCCGAAGCGTCCCGAGCCGGCGCTCGTGAAAAACAGCGCGTGGCCCCGCAACGCGATTGATTCCTTCGTCCTGGCGCGGCTGGAAAAGGAAGGGCTGAAGCCGTCGTCCGAAGCCGACAAGACCACGCTGATCCGCCGGGTGACGCTGGACCTGACCGGTCTGCCTCCGGCGCCCGCCGAAGTATCCGCCTTTCTCGCGGACACCTCCGCCGGCGCATATGAAAAGGTTGTGGACCGGCTGCTCGGGTCGCCGCACTACGGCGAGCGCATGGCCATGCAGTGGCTGGACCTGGCGCGATACGCCGACACGCACGGCTACCACATAGACAGCCACCGCGACATGTGGCACTGGCGCGACTGGGTGATCCAGGCGTTCAACCGCAATCTGCCGTTCGACCAGTTCACGGTGTGGCAACTGGCCGGTGACCTGCTGCCCGACGCCACCCGCGAGCAGCGCCTGGCCACCGGTTTCAACCGCAACCACATGATCAACTTCGAGGGCGGCGCGATCCCGGAAGAGTACCAGGTGGAATACGTAGTGGACCGGGTGGAAACCACCTCCGCCGTGTGGATGGGGCTGACGATGGGGTGCGCCCGCTGCCACGACCACAAGTACGACCCCATCAAGCAGAAGGAGTTTTACGAGTTCTTCGCCTTCTTCAACAACGCGCCGGAAAAGGGCCTCGACGGGCGGCGCGGAAACGCCGAGCCGTTGCTGCAGTTGACCACCGGCGAGCAGGAACAGCGGCTGCGCGGCCTGGAGCGCGCCGTCAAGGCCGCCGAGACAACGCTGGCCGACGAGAAGATCGCCCCGCTGCTGTCGGCATGGGAGAAAACACGCCTCGAGACGCTGCCTCGTCCGCCGCGCGAGGGCCTGCTGGCGCATTACGAGTTCGACAACAACCTCGCCGACGTGTCCGGCCAATACCGGCACGCGCGCATCGTCCGCGGCGAGGTGACCTACGGCGAAGGTCCGGTGGGCCGCTCCGGCG
>JBKKAI010000227.1:0-5988 GCA_046714815.1 Terriglobia bacterium
CGGAAGTGCTACGCGAGATCATTGACTCGGTGGCCGTGCCCGTCTAACCCGAATTCCGGAGAACGCGGGCATCTTGCCCGCCCCGGGGAGTTAAACTCGGATCGGCGGAGACTTCTCAATTCCCTATGCGAGCAGGAATTATTGGCTTACCCCAGGCCGGCAAGACTTCACTGTTCAAGATCCTGACGCACGCCCAGGTGAGCGCCGGGTTTGGCGGGCATGAGACTCACATCGGAGTGGCGCGCGTGAGCGACCGCCGTCTGGCCGATCTATCTCAGTTGTTCCGGCCCAGGAAAACCACCTTTGCAACCATCGAATTCATGGATGTGCCCGCCGTCAGCAAGGAGAACCTCCGCGAGCCCTCCTACCTGGACAACCTGCGGAAAGTTGACGCGCTGGCGCTGGTGGTGCGCGCTTTCGGGGAAGACTTCGACCCGCCCCGCGAGATTGCCGACGTTAACCTGGAGCTGATCCTGAGCGATCTGGGGCAGGCCGAGAAGCGGCTGGAGCGCCTGGAACGCGAACTGCGCAAGATCAAGAACCCGGAACAGGAGCACGAGTTCGCGGTGCTGCAAAAAGCGCGGGCCCACCTGGAACAGGAGAAACCGCTGCGCGAGCTGGAGCTGGAGAACACGGAAAAAAAGCGCATCCGCGGGTTCATGTTCCTTTCAGAAAAGCCGATCCTTTACGTGCTCAACGCGCGCGAGCAGGACGCCCCGGAATTGCCGCTACTGGAACAGCGCTTTCATGTGGGCGGACGGCCCAACACCGAAGTCACCGCCGTCTGCGGGCAGGTGGAGGCCGAAATTGCCGAACTGCCCCAGGAGGAGGCGGCCGAATACCTGGCGGGATACGGATTAGCGGAATCCGGCCTGGATCGCCTGATCCGCGCCACCTACCACCTGATGGGCTTCATTTCCTTTTTCACCGTGGGCGAAGAGGAGTGTAGGGCCTGGACGCTGCGCCGCGGCCAGACCGCGCTGGACGCCGCGGCCGTCATCCATACGGACCTGGCCCAGCACTTTATCCGGGCGGAAGTGGTCAACTGGTCGGATTTGCTTTCGGCCGGCAGCCTCGCGGCCGCGCGGGAGCGCGGCCAGCTCCGGCTGGAGGGCAAGGAATACCCCGTTCAGGACGGCCAGATGGTCCACATCCGGCACTCCGGTTGACACCACGCCATGACACCGATTCAGGCCGCCGTGGCGATGTGACTGGCCGCCGCCATCGCCAATGTCGTGGGTGGCCTGATTCTAAGCCGTACGCACTGGGCCCGTCCAACGCTTCGCTATTTTCTGGCGCTCGGCTCGGGCTTCATGTTGGCCACCGCTTTCCTGGAAATGATGCCGGAGTCGTTTCGGCTCCTCGGTCCCCAGGCCGCCGGGCTGATCCTGGCCGGGTACCTGTTGGTCCATTTCTTCGAACATTCGATTCACGCGCATTTTCATTTCGGCGAAGAGGTCCACCGCGAAGAGGTGTTGCCGCCGCACGTTGGCTTCTCGGTGCTGGGTGGGCTGATCATTCACAGCTTCTTTGACGGCATCGCCATTGCCAGCGGTTTTCTGGTCTCCTCGTGGCTTGGTTACGTGGTGTTTCTGGCTGTTTTCCTGCACAAGATACCGGAGGGGTTTACCGTTGCCTCGGTCATGCTGGCAGCGGGGCGCAGCAACCGCGTGGCTATCATCGCCACCCTTCTTCTGGGTCTGGCGACGGTGGGCGGCGTGCTCGTCATGCTGGTGTTCCGCCGCGGCGTCGGGTACGGACTGCCGCTTTCCGCCGGTGTCACCATCTACGTGGCCGCCAGCGACCTGATTCCGGAGGTGAATCGCGAGCCGGGCATCGGGATGGCTTTCGTGGTGTTCGCGGGCGTTGCCCTCCTGGTGGTCCTCAAGGCGCTGCTCGCGTTCTAGGCTACAATTGAAGTTTGACTTGCGCTCGAGCCGCCCTTGTTCTTCTGCTGGCGATCCCGCTGGCCGCCCTCGCGGAGCGCGTTTCGCCCTCCTCCCTCAAGTATCGGGGTTACGTCAACGATTTCGCAGAAGTGATTGATCCCCAATGGGAAGAACGGCTGAACCGCCTGGCAACCGTCCTCGATCAGAAAACCAAGGCACAAATTGCTGTCGTGACGCTGGCCTCCCTGGAAGGCGAGCCGGTGGAAGACTTCGCCAACCGTCTATTAGAGGCCTGGGGCGTCGGCCGAAAGGGCGATGTCGGCCTGCTGCTGCTGCTGGTAATCAAGGAGCGCCGTGCACGGATCGAGGTAGGGTACGGACTGGAACCGATCATCCCGGACGGATACGCCGGCAGCGTCCTGCGGGAAATGGGGCCGGCGCTGGGCGCGGGAAAACATGGCGAGGCGCTGTACGCCGGAGTATCCCTGCTCGCCGAGCGCATTGCTCTCCGCTCCGGTGTTAAACTGAATGATTCGGGACTGGCCGTCCGGCGGCGAGCCGCTCCACGGGCCAACCGGACCGCCCTGGTGCTGCTGCTGGCGGCCCTCTTCTTTTTCGGCATCCTGCCCTGGTGGATGCCGGGGATGGGAACGGGATACCGGCGGCGCCGCTGGTGGGACACCGGATACTACGGAGGCTTTGGCGGCTTCGGCGGGTACGACGGCGGCGGGAGCGGCGGTGGATTTGGCGGTTTCGGCGGCTTTGGCGGCGGCAGCAGCGGCGGCGGTGGCGCATCGTCAGGCTGGTAATGCCGGAACGTTAACGCGATGGACCCTGAAAAGTTGCTTTCGCAGCTCGTGGAGCGTCTGGAGCGAGCCTACGGCCGCGATCTGCGCAGCGTTCTGCTGTTCGGCTCTGGTGCGGGGAACGACTTCGACGAGAACCACTCCGATCTGAACATCCTTTGCCTGCTCCGCGACGTGGAATTGGACAGCCTGGAAAAACTGGAACCCGTGGCCAACTGGTGGCGCAGTCTCGGCAACGCGGCCCCCCTGTTGTTTGCCGAGGGAGAGATGGAACGGGCCTCCGATGCGTTCCCCATCGAATTCTTCGACATTCGGGAAAAGCACCGGGTGCTGCATGGCGATGACCCCACCGTGACCATCACGGTGGACCGGGCGATGCACCGGGTCCAGGTCGAGCATGAGGTCCGCGCGAAGCTGATGGCCCTGCGGCAGCGCTACCTGGGCATTCACCGCGACAGGGCCGCGGTCCTCAGGCTGATGGTGGACTCGCTGCCCAGTTTCGCGGCGCTTTTCCGGCATGTCCTGATTCTCGCCGGCCGGCCGGTTCCTGAGAACAAGCGCGAGGTGCTGGAGGCGGCCGGCCGCTGTTTTGGATTTGATCCGGCCAGCTTCCTGGCCGTCCTCGATGTCCGCGAAGAGAAACGAAAACGCTCCCACGTGGATGTTCGTCCAACGTTCGAGGGCTTTTACCGCGGCATTACCCGCGTCTGTGAACAGGTGGACGTTCTTGTGAACCAGAAGGCGGAGGCGACATGAAAGCTCTGATTGTTCTTTTGGTAATCCTGATGGCCGGCGGCCTGATCTTCGGCTCGGTCTATTTCAGCCGCCGCAACGAGATTGTGCGCCAGCACGAAGCGATCCAGGGAGCATGGTCCCAGGTGGATGTGGCGATCCAGCGGCGCGCCGACCTGGTCCCCAACCTGGTGGAGACGGTGAAAGGTTTCGCGGCGCACGAACAGAAGGCCATCCAGGCCGTTGCCGATGCCCGGTCATCGCTGGTATCGGCCCGCACGCCGAACGAGAGAATTGGGGCGAACGAGCGGCTCGACAGCGCCATCGGCCGGCTGCTGGTGGTCGTGGAGAATTACCCCAACTTGAAGGCCAACGAGAACTTCTTGCGCCTCCAGGACGAGTTGGCCGGCACGGAGAACCGAATTGCCGTCGAGCGGAGGCGCTACAACGAAGCCGTGCAGCGGTACAATACTTACATCCAGTTGTTCCCCAACAACCTGGTGGCTGGAATCGCCGGGTTTCAGCGCAACGACGCCTATTTTCGGGCCGAGGGGCCGGCCCGAGCGGTTCCCCAGGTGCGTTTTGCGCCCTGAAGCGGGCCCGGGCAGAGGGGCGCAACTTTCGCCCCTGCATGGGGTTCAGGAGAATGTGAGCGGTATGGCGCTGGAGCGGGACGCCCAGTTGATGCTTCGCGTGAAGGAGGGCGACGAGTCCTCGTTCGCCGAGCTGCTGGAGCGCTATCGTAATCCGGTGATCCATTTTATTTACCGGATGGTGCAGAACCAGGCCACCGCGGAAGAACTGGCTCAGGACGTGTTTCTACGCGTGTATCGCGCGCGAAAGGGCTACGAGCCGAGCGCCAGATTCACTACCTGGCTGTTCCGCATCGCCACGCATATCGCGCTAAACGCTATCCGTGATACCCGGAACGAGCGCGGCGTGGATAGCCTGGATGATGAGCACGGCTCGCATCCGGAGCTTCCCGATCGGCAGAGCACCATTGAGCAGTCGCTGGTCGAGGATGCGCGGCTGATGGAAATACGGCGTGCGGTCCAGGCGCTCCCCGGCAAGCAGAGGGCGGCCGTCCTGATGCACAAGTACAACGAGATGGATTACACGCAGATCGCCCAGGTGCTGGAATGCTCGGAGTCGGCGGTGAAATCGCTGCTGTTTCGGGCCTACGAGACGCTGCGCACGAGGTTGGCTCACTTTGCGGTGGGGACGCGGGTGCCGGCGCCACAGCGCCAGTGAAAGCGAGGTTGTCATCATGAAGTGCGAACAACTGGAAACGCTTTGGATGCTTTACCTGGACAGGAAACTCCCGGCAGCCGAGCGCAGCCGGATGAAGGCGCATATCGGTGAATGCGCGAGATGTGAAGCCCGTCGAGACGGGCTGCTGGCGGTTTCCAGCGCCCTGGACGAATGGGAGGCGCCCGAGCCGACTCCCTGGTTTGATGCGAAGCTTCGGCAGCGAATCACCGCTGACAGCCGTTCCTTTGGTGTGGCCGGGTGGCTGGCAGCCCTGGCGCCCCGTTTTCCGCTGAGCATGGCGGCGCTGCTTTTCATGGCTGCTTTGCTGGTTTGGATCGGCGGGCCGAACCAGGGCCTGGGACCGCGCGAGGTCGTCTTTAACCGGCCCGAGGAAATGGATGCGCTGCTCCACGTGGTGGACGAAGTGGAGATGCTCAGTGACGCGGAATTCCTTGTGGAACTGAAGAAACCTTCTCCGGGTGAGGTTCAGCTCAACGTGCCAAGGGAGAATTGAAACTGGAAGGTAGGAAGCAAGCAGAGATGGGCCGTATTTGCCAAATCATGGCCTGCGGGTTGCTGCTTTTGACAGCGGCAAGCCTTGAAGCTCAGGACCCTCGTGGAGTGCGGCGGCCGGTGCAGACTGAACCGGCGGTCCGCCAGCGCCCCTACCACGGCCCGGACCGTCCGCCGGAAATCGGGCGGCGGCGGCATCCCGGACAGTTGGGAGAGCGCGGGTCTCGTCCGCGCCCGGACGGCCCCGGGCAGCCCGGCAGCCATACGTCTGGCCGCCGGCGGTGGGGTGGAGATCCCATCCCTTCATTTCTTTTCAAACTGGCCGAAAAATCTCCCGAAGAACAGGACCGAATCCTGAATGGCAATCCGCGATTTCGCGACATGCCCGCGAACGAGCAGCAGAAATTCCGCGAGAAGCTGAAGCGCTTCAGTGCCATGCTTCCCGATGAGCGGCAGCGCTTTCGAGAGCGATTCGTTATCTTTCACAATCTTCCACCGGAGTCGCGTGACAAAATTCGCGAGGAAGTCATGCCGGCTTGGAATCGCCTTCCCGCCGACCGGCGGCGGGTGCTGCTGGACGAGTTCCGCACCCTTCGCCGTCTGGCTGCCGATGAGCGCCAGCAGCGCTTTGCGCAGGATTCATTCACGAGGGAGTTCTCATCCGGGGAGCAGCAACTCCTCCGTCAACTGACCTCCCTTTCTCCGGAACAACACTGATCCGGCTGGATACGGCGCCGCCTGGCTATCGGACCGGATGGCCACGTGGCGGGTGCACCCCCACGTTGCCGGCCGAGGGT
>JBKKAI010000228.1:0-2962 GCA_046714815.1 Terriglobia bacterium
GGTCCGCCCCACAGGTGACTCGCCCATCCGTCACTGTATTCTGCGAGACTCAATAAGATTCAGTCAACGCCTTTGACTATTTCTTGATGCTGTTCAGCAGCTTGGCTTCGGCCTCCGACGGGGGCTGCGCCGTGCCGCCCAGATGCTTGGCCAGGAACTGCTCGGCGGCGGAATAAAACGCCAGCCGGTTTTCGGGCCGGGCGAAGCCGTGCCCCTCGTCGGGGAAGACGTAGTAGTCCACCGGCTTGCTGTTCTTGCGCATGGCCGCAACGATCTGGTCGCTTTCGGCCTGCTTGACCCGCGGGTCGTTGGCGCCCTGGGCGATCAGCAGGGGCGCTTTGATCTGGTCGGCCTTGAACAGCGGCGAGCGCGACTTCAGGAACTCCTCTTCGGTATCCACGTTGCCGACGCGCCTGGCGAAAATCGCCTTCACCGGAGTCCAGTTCGGTGGGATGGACTTGATCAGCGTAACGATGTTGGACGGGCCGACGATGTCCACGCCGCAGAGAAACTCGTCGGGCGTAAACGTGAGGCCCACCAGCGTGGCGTAACCGCCGTAGCTGCCGCCGTAGATGCAGACTTTTTTCGGATCGGCGTAGCCCTGCTGGACGGCCCACTTCTTGGCGTCAATCAGGTCATCGTGCATTTTGCCGGCCCACTCGCGGTCACCGGCATTGAGAAAAGCCTTGCCGTATCCGGTGGAGCCGCGGAAGTTCACCTGCAGAACGCCGTAGCCGCGGTTCGCCAGCCATTGGGCCTCGCTGTTCAGGCCCCACATGTCGCGCCCCCAGGGCCCGCCGTGCACGTTCATCACCAGCGGAACGTTCCTGCTCTTTCCCAGCGGCAGCGTCAGGTAGCCGTGGATCACTTTGCCGTCGCGGGATTCGAACGAAATAGGCTTCATCTCGGCCAGCTTGTATTGCTCGAGCTTCGGCCGATTGCTGAACAGCAGAGTCGCTTTTTTCGTGGCGCGGTCGAACGCGTAGTAATAAACCGGCGCGTCATCCTCGATGTAGCTCACCAGCCAGGTCTTGTCCTCCAGGTCGCGGCTGCCGATGTTGAAATCGCCGTCGCGAACCTTGCGGATGGCGTCAATATCGGCCTGGATCGCCGGATCGAGCACTTTCCACTCCTGCCTTGCCCGGATATACTGCACCGCTTCAAGCTTCTTGGTCTTGGGATGGGCCAGGATGCCGCCGACGTCGTACTGCGCGTCCTCGGCGACCACCTTGCTCTTGCCCGTGGCGATGTCCACTTCGGTGAGGCGGGCCGCATTGGCCCCCACTGTGGTGATCACCCGCAGGCTCTTGTTGTCGGGAGTGAAGCCGATCGTGCCGCCGTTCTCGGTGGGACCCCACTTGAGCAGCTCGCGCCACGGCGCTTTGGGATTGTCGCGGACGCGAATCAGCCCGCCACCGTCGGGCGTGACGATGTCGGCCACGCGGATCTGCAGGTCGTTGTCAGCGGTCCAGCCGGCGACGTCGCCGGGGTTCTGCGTGTCCATCTCCAGCGCGCCGGTCTTCAGATTCAGGCGGTAAATGTCGTGCAGGCGCGCATCGCGAACGTTCAGTCCCACCAGCATCTGGTCCGGGAACTTGTGGTCGCGATAGATCCCCTGGGCGCGGGCGCCCTCGAACGGAGTCAGGTCCCGCGTCGTCCGGGTCTTGAGGCTGGTCTGATACACGTGCCAGTTTTCGTCGCCGTCGCGGTCCTGGATGTAGGCGACGTGCTCGCTGTCGTGCTGCCAGTAGAAGGCGCGGACCCCGCGCTTCTTGTCGGAGGTGACTACGCGGTCGTCGGTCTGCCCGATGGTGCGCACCCAGACGTTCATTACGCCCTTATCGGGCGCCAGGTAGGCGAGCTTGGCGCCGTCGGGCGAAAGCTGCGGCCCGGCCTTCTCCGGGTTGCCAAACAGCAGGTCGCGCGGGATCATGCCCTGCGGAAGCGATGCCGCCGCCGCGGACACCGCCGCCGCACCTCCCGGCTTGCGCTCCAGCGAGAAGGGGAACAACTGCCCGCCCAGGTTGGCGTTGCCGCCCAGCTTGTCACCATCGAGCTTGCCCTCGAAGGTCACCAGTCCCGGCGGCGCCTGCACTTCGAAGGTCACCTTCGAGCCTTCCAGCGCCAGCTTCGTCAGCGGCAGGGTTTCATTGCGCGCTTCGAACGTGCCTTCCCAGCCCGCGGCGGCCTTCTTGAACGTGGCCTTAACCGGAAAGACCTGGCCGGGCGGGTTGATCGTGCCTTCCCACAGCCCCTCCAGGCTGCCCTGGGCCGGCGCCGAAATCGGAGCGGCCAGCGCCAGCAGGAGCACGGCCACAAATGCGACCTTCAAGTGCCATTTCGACATACGTACCCTCCAGTGATCGAATCCTTAGACGAAGGAACAACGTTATTGTTCCGGCCTTTTCGCGTCAACATGTTTCTTGGACAGCTCCGGCGCGCCGCGTGGCCCCGGGCTCGACCGTTCTGCTGGTTCTCATCCAGAACGGCGTCCGCAGCAACACGGTCACCCTGCCGTCCTGTAAAATAGCGTCCATGTTGATTCTGGACGGCGAACGATTGCGGGAGCTGCTGCCCTACCCGGACTGCCTGCGGGCGCTGGAAGAGACGCTGGCGCGGCCGGCTGACGTTCCACCGAGGCAGCACGCCGCGGCCGGCGACGGCCAGTTGCTGCTCATGCCCGCCTGGCAGGCCGACCCGGCCGGGCTGGGCGTCAAGCTGGTGGCGATCTTCCAGAAAAACACCGAGCGCGGCCTCGACCGAATTCAGGCGCTGTACGTGTATCTCGACGCCTCGACCGGCCAGCCGCTGGCGTTATTGGAAGGCCGGACGCTCACCGCCATCCGCACCGCCGCGGTTTCGGCGCTGGCCACGCGGTACCTCGCCAATCCAGCGCCGGCGACGCTGGCCGTCTTCGGCACATGCGTGCAGGCCCGCGCGCACATCGAGGCGATGGCTGCCG
>JBKKAI010000229.1:0-5131 GCA_046714815.1 Terriglobia bacterium
CGCGTGTCCCGATTATCATGCTGTCGGGGTACACGGAGCGCTTCGGGCTCGACGAGAAGGTGCCCGAGGCCGATGCGGCCTTGCAGAAAGGTCCGCGGGAAATCAAGGAACTGGTGGAAACGGTCACCCGCCTGCTCAGCAAGCGCTTCAAGCGGCCGGCCGCGCGCGCGCGCGCCAAGGCGCGGAGCGCCAGGGCCCGTTAATCCAGCCGGCCCAGCAGAAGCAGGCGCGGCGAATCGGCGGCAAAGCCGCTGCCGTCCCAATCTCCAAACAGTCGGACCCGCTTGAACCCGGCGGCGTGGAACAGTCCGCGCAGTTCGGCCGGAGTATAGGCGCGAACGGACTGGCCCCACCTCTCGCGACTCCCATCACGAAACCGCGCGTCGCTCCACCACTCCACGCGGCGAGTGGCGGCGACGTAGCGCGA
The DNA here is from genome assembly GCA_046714815.1 of Terriglobia bacterium. Taxonomy (GTDB): domain Bacteria; phylum Acidobacteriota; class Terriglobia; order JAJPHL01; family JAPKYU01; genus JBKKAI01. The sequence goes on from JBKKAI010000229.1 coordinate 428, forward strand.
GCGCTCGGTGATCACCGCATCCTCGCGCTCCTCGACGATCTTCGGCTGCAAGCCGGCGATCACCCGCTCGGCGTTCCAGGTATCCATCAGCAGCCGGCCGGTGGGGCGCAGCACGGCGGCAAACTGCGCGAGCACGAGCGCGTTCTCCTGGTCGGCGAGGTATCCGAAGGAGAGAAAGAAGCTGGTGGCGGCGGCGAAGCTCGGGCCGAAGGGCAGGGCCGCGAAACCGGCGCGGACGTAACGGCAGGACAAGCGGTTCTCGGCCGCGTACGCGGCGGCGCGATTCAGAAAGAACGCCGAAAGGTCCACGCCGAATGCCCGGAATCCCAGGCGCTCCAGTTCGGCGACGTGCCGGCCATACCCGCAGGCCAGGTCGAGCACGCGCTCGCCGGCCTGGAGATCCAGCAGCCGCGCCGCCGCGCACGCTTCGGCCGCAGCCGTCCCGCGCTCGATCTCCTCATACAGGCGAAGGTAAACGGGGCGGTTATAGATGTTCTCGAACCAGCGCGGATGGGGTGTCTTCAAATTGCGCGGCGCGCCCGCAGGCTTATTCGACCGACTTGGCGAGCCGGTCCAGGGCCGCCTTGTCCACTTTCACCTTGCCTTCGCGCTCCATACGGGTCTTGGCGTTGTCGAGGAACAACTCGAAGAAGGTGCTGCGCTTGCTTTCCAGCAGTTGGCGCTCAATCTCACCTTTGCCCTGGGCCAGTTGCTGCGGCGTGGCCTGCTGCCGCTCCACCACGCGAAAGACGGCCTGGCCATCGGTCACCGCCACGGGCCCACCGATCTCACCGGGATTCATCGTGAATGCGTTGTCGCCCAAAGCGGAGGCGGCGCCGAGGTCGGGGATGTTGCCGTCACCGGCTATGAATTCGCTGGTCTTCACCGCCAGCTTCTGCGCGGCGGCCAGCTTCTTCAGGTCTCCGCCCCGGCGGACCTGCTCGGCCAAATCCTTCATCCTTGAACCGGTCAACTGGCCGGCCTTTTCGATGCGCAGGGCGTTGGACACCTGGTCACGGACCTCAGCCAGCTCGGCCGGATGGGCCGGGATGACCTGCGCCAGGCTGGCAATCACCACGCCGTTCGGAACGCGGAGGGCCGAAGTGATTCCGTTGGGCTTGAGGTTCGAGGCAAACAAGGCATCTTCGGCCGGACCCGACGTGCCGGCCATCAGCAACGGATCCCCGCGCTTGATCGGCCCGCTGTCCTGCACCTGGAGGCCGAGTTGGTCGGCCACGGCCTGGAAATTCGACGGGGTTTTCTTCAGCACGTTCTCCGCCTTGCGGGCGGCTTCTTCGGCGGCGACCTGAGCTTTTTCCTGCTTCACCAACGGCAGGATCTGTGCGCGCACTTCCTCGAACGTCTGCTGGTGGGCCCTGTCCCGCTCGTGCACCTTCAGAATGTGGAGGCCATAGGTGGTCTTGATGATGTCGCTGAGGGAGCCGGGATCGAGCGAGAAAGCCACCTTCTCGAACTCCGGAACGGTCTGGCCCCGCAGCACCCAGCCCAGGTCGCCGCCCTTGGGGGTGGTCTGCGCGTCGTCGGAGTCCATCCTGGCCAGCGTGGCGAAGTCTTCGCCCTTGCGCAGACGCTGCAGGGTGCCTTCGGCTTTTTTTCGCAGGTTCTCGACGTCTTCCGGGGTCTTGCCCACCGTCTTGTACAAGATGTGGCTGACTTTCACGCGGTCGGCGACGCGATAACGATCCTTGTTCTCGTTGTAGAATCGCTGTAGTTCTTTCTCTTCCACCGTGACGGTGTCTTTCAGTTTCGCCGTGTCGAGGAACACGAACTTGAAGTGGCGCTTCTCCGGCACCTGGTAGCCTTCCCGGTTCTTCTGAAAGGACCCGGCGATCTCGGCGTCGGAAAGCTGGAGGGAGCTCTTCACATCGTCGGTTTTCAGCAGCACATAGTCGAAGCGCACCTTGTCGTTGCGGCGGTGATACTCGCGCTCGACCTCAGCCGGACCGATCGTGACACCCGAGGTCACCACGCGCCGCAGCTTGTCCACCAGCAGTGAATCGCGGTACTTCTCCTCGAACTCGGCGACGTTCAGGTTGAGCCGGCTCTGGATGAAATTCCGGTACTCCTCTTCGCCGATGAACTTGCCGTTGGGGAAGAATTGGGCGTTGGTGGTCAACTGGGCGGCCAGTTCGTCCGGTGAAACCGACAGTCCCATGCGCCGCGCTTCCTGCAGCACGATCTTCTGCGAAACCATCTGGTTGAGGAGCTGCGGGGCGTACAGCGGCAGGACGCTGCGGGGCAGGCGGCTGCCCCGGGCCAGTTGCTGCACCTGGCGCATGACCTCCGGCCCGGTGATGGATTCACCTCCCACGGTCGCCAGGACCACCTCGTCGCTAGAGGCGCTGTCGTCGGTCAGGCCGGGGATCAGTGTGACCACCAGCATCACGCACACCAGCACCAGGATCGCTCCGATGAAGACTCGAACGGCCGTATCTCTCCGGCGAAAAAACTGAAACATGCGGTGAACTCTCCAATGGAAAAGCGGCTTGCCGCCGCTTCCCGACGCATCCGGCGCAGGAAACAGGCCGGCGAATCCTTTCAATTATAGGAGGTTGCCGTGCTTCTGACAACCCTCCGCGACCGAGCGGACCGAGCGGACCCAGCGAACCGAGCGGCCCAGTGGCCCCGATGGACCCTTGCGGGCCGGGCCAGCCTTCGATTGAACAAGTTTCAAGTTCCAGGCCGGCCGACAATGCCGCCGGGGCCTCCAAAATTCAACGCAGAGGCGCAGAGGACGCGAAGAAAACCCCAGAGCCTCAACGCTACAGGGCATGGCATCAACCGCCGCCACAAATTTCTGCTCCCAATTGGCGAACCCTTACGCCCGCGCCGCGCGTCAATAAGAGTGGCCCTGGACCACCTTCATCCCGGGTCCCAGATTCTTTCGGTTCTTCCGGGGTTGTCGTTGACATCGGTAGGCGGCAAGGCTACTATCGCCGAAGGAGCCCCCCCGGCCCCGGGTTTGGCGTCGAAGAGTATGCAAGGCTGAACGGGAAAGGGGAACCTGTGAAATTGGACGACCGCTTCAAACACCTGATGAAGGAGCTCGGCAACGCGATCAACGAATCGTTGTCGGAGTCCGAGCGGATCGCCGAAGCGATTGGCAACATCAAACAGTCCGGCTACGACGTTTTCCTGGTTCTGGAAGCCACGATTGGGTTCAACAAGCGGGAAGAGGAGAACGCCAGGAACGAAGTGCCGGCGGGGACCGTCGCTTCCGAGCGGCTCCGGTTCACGAGCCAGGACACCAAATTCTTGAAGGCGCTGAAGATTGCCGTTGACGAAGAGAGCAAATAAGATCACGCGGAGGCTGCTCTCCGCCTCTCTGCTTCCCGCTGCCTTGGCCGTTTTCGCTCTTGCGACGCCACCGGCGGCGCAAGTCTCGACGGCCGATCCCATAAAGATCAAGACCAGGACGCCCAAGGCGAAAACCGACACCTTTCGAGGTGAGGTCCTGAATTTCACCCCCAGTTCCGTCACCGTCCGGGACCGCCGCAACATGGCGATGCTGCGCACCTTCAGCTTTTCACCCGAACTGGCGCGCAAGGTCGAGAACCGCCGCATGGAGCATGGCGACCGGATCACGGTGCGCTTCATCCGTGGCACCGAAACCGCCGTGGAACTGAAGGGGAAACTGCGCAAGCCCGATCTGCCGATGGTCCAGGATTAGTTTCACAAGCCCCACCGGAATGTGGCCCCGCGGCGCCAACCACTCGATCTGTTTTTCGATGCCTAAATTGCTTTGATTCAGGCAGATGACCGTTCGCCGGCTTTTCCACCAACAAGCGCGTTTTGGCGCCGTGGCCAACGCGCGCAGGCGGCGCATATCCCGGCACCCATGCAAAACATCCGAACCGCGAATCCCTCATCGCAAGATCCGATAGGATAGTGGGCCGTCCGAAGTAATCCACGGGGACTGTAGTTGGCATCTCGGACGAGTGGCCCAACAAGGGCGTTCAGGGAAATCGATCCTTGTCTAGTCGCCTACTGTTTACTTATGCGTTCGGTAAACACTGGCCCGTTAGGAAGGACCTATCCGGCACTGTTCCCTTCCGAACCCCGAGCTGCGTTGACTTGCCCGCGAGCGGGACCTAATATGGCCCGGAGATTGGGGGCCTTCCCATGATCAGCCAGACCCTAGGGCACTACCGCATCGTCGAGAAACTCGGCGAGGGCGGTATGGGTGTGGTGTACCGGGCGCAAGATGTCAGTCTCGGGCGAGAAGTAGCGCTGAAGGTTTTGCCCACCGAAGCTGTCGCTGATGAAACAGCACGGGCTCGGCTGTTGCGCGAAGCTCGAACGGCCTCAGCCCTGAACCACCCCCACATCTGCACCGTTTACGAAGTGGGCGACGCCGACGGCCAAGTCTAAATCGCCATGGAGTATGTGGAAGGGCGCCCGCTGAGCGCAAGGCTCCCCCGTAACGGCCTGCCGCTAGAGACCGCCCTGCGCCACGCCACGCAGATCGCCGACGCGCTGGCTCACGCCCACGATCGCGGCGTTATCCACCGCGACCTGAAGAGCTCCAACGTAGTCGTCACCCTGGAGGGGCGCGCCAAAGTGCTGGACTTTGGCTTGGCCCAGCGGCTGCGAGAAGCCGACCTGTCCGAGGCCACGCAGTCGCAGGCCTCGCTGAGCGAGGCCGGTGCGCTGGTGGGCACGCTGCACTACATGGCGCCGGAG
>JBKKAI010000230.1:0-6315 GCA_046714815.1 Terriglobia bacterium
ACTATATTCGCTTTGTTTTCAACAGCCGCATGCCCGAAAACAGGCAAAACACTTGACAGCGTATGTCATACTGAGATTGTAAGGTAAACAGTAGCAATCCCGTGGCACCAGCCCCTTCAACCTGTCAGTCATGTCGGTCATTGCACCCGTGCGGGCCTCGCCCGATGAGCTCGCGCGGCCAGTTCAGCGCCAAACTGCCTGTTTTCCACCTGAAAATAACAGGCGGAACAGGCGGAACAGGCTGGAGAAGCCACAATCTATGGGGACATTAACCAGGGGACCAGCACGCGACGGCTCCGCCCGTCGCCACGGGGCTTGCAAACAACTTAGCCGCGGCACTAGCCGCTTGCGTGCTCGTCTCTAAAAGTAGAGCTTCAGGGCCAGTTGCATGCGCCGCGGTTCATTGATCTGCGCCCGGACCCGGCCGAAGTTCGGATCATCCAGGTTGCGGAACCCGCCGGTCGCCGTGCTGAATCGCGTGCGGTTCAGCAGATTGAAGGCCTCGCCGCGCAGATCAATGCGAAATCGCTCGCCGAAGCCGAATGACTTCGCGACGGCGATGTTCTCCGCATAGTTTGGGAAGGAGCGCGCCTTGGGGTTGTGGCGGGTCGAGTTTCCCAACCGGTTCGCGGGCTGCGGTCCGAAGAACGGCTTCGGCTGAAGAAACCGGTCGCTGCCCAGCCAGTTCGGATTGTCGTTGTTCACAATCCAGCCGTCATAGGCCTGCACGGCCGCCGCGCCACGGCCGTTGAAAATGTTGTAGACGTTGTTGTTGGTGAGCTCGAGCGGATTTCCGCTGGAATAGTAGTGCGTTCCCGAGATACGCCAGCCGCCCAGCAGGTTCGCCTGCGGGCCGCGGTTCAGCCACCGCTTGCCCCGCCCGAATGGCAGCTCATACACGTAGCTGAACTTCAGTGAATGCGTCTGGTCGAACTGCCCGATGGATTTTTCCAGGCGGCGGTTGTAATGGTCCAGCGCCGCGTTGTCGCCGGTGTAACTGTCCGCGTCGGTGATCAGCTTCGACAGCACGTAAGATCCCTGGAACGTCAGGCCCGTCGAGTAGCGTTTTTCCAGCCGCATCAGCCAGGCGTGGTAACTGGAGTGGCCGCTCTTATCGCCGTGGCCTTCGCGCGTCTGGATATTCAGGTACTGGGGATACGGGCGCAGCGCCTGCGCAACGCTGCCGGTGTAGCTCGGATAGGGCCGGCTGAGGCCGGCGTTCCGGGCCGCCGCGGAGTCTATGTTGCTCTGCAGCACCGCCAGTCCATAACGCTCGAAAGCGCTGACTGGGACCTGGTTCAGGACCAGCAGACCGGCAACCAGGTGCGCGCCGATGGTCGCATTGTAGGAAGTCTCGAAGACCAGGCTGCTTGAAAGCTGGCGCTGAAGCGACAGCGTCCAGTCATAGCTTTCCGGCAGACGCACCGCTTCATTGTTCCAATAAGCGGTGTTGTTGCCGTTGGAGAAAGCCGGATCAATGCGCGGCGGCTGCGGGAAAGGCGGCAGTCCGGTATCCAGCCGGAAGGCCGGCGTGATGCCCCCGTCCGTCGAGGACGGCCGGAAAATGCTGATAAACCCTTCGAAATGCGTGCTCCCGGTGACGGTCTTGACCACGCCGAAGCTGCGCGCCGCGCCGACCCGCACGACGGTCTTGTCATTCGGGCTGTAAGCGAGGCCGACACGCGGCCCCCATCCGCCATACCAGCCGGGTACCAGCGTCCGCGTGCCTTCGCGTCCCGTTCCCTCTCCGGCAAACCGCAGCGCGCCGAGGCGTCCGTCGGCGCCGGGGTTGGGACGATCCGGCGTGAAGTCGCTCCACTTGTCATCGGCCTCGAGCGGTGGCAGTGTGAAATCGTAGCGCAGCCCGATGTTGAGTGTGAGCCGCTGCGATAGTTTCCAATCATCCTGGAAGTAAAGAGAGTGGCTGCGCCACTGCTGGCTGACGAAGCGATAGTTCTCCGTCCCGCCGGAAAACGCCTCGCCGAGCAAGAACGAAGCGAAGCCGTTGCCGCCGCCGGTCGAGAGGTTGTTATCGCCGGGGATGCTGGTGCTGCGGCGGTCGCCGCGGATCAGTCCCGCCAGCGACTGCCGGCCGAATCCGTTGTAGTGGATGCGCTCGTAGAGGTACCCCGTCTTGAAGGTATGCCTGCCGCGCGTGATGGTCAGGTCATCGCCGAAGGAATAGACCGTGTTTTCGCTGCCGTCGCCCGAGGACCCGCCCCAGGTGTCGTAGTCGGAGTAATCAATCTGCGGAAAGTTCAGATCGCAATCAAACGCATTGATCAGGCAGATCCCGCGGGCCTTCCAGCCGCCCCGGGCGTTGGGAGACGCATTCAGCTCCCGCCAGTTGTTTCCGCCGGCGTAGAAATAGTTGACGATGGTGGGCCGGAGGACGCGGGTATAGGTAAGGCGGTACACATCGCTGCGCTGGTCGCCGGTCCGCCGACTGTTGAGCGTCCCCGGGAGTCCCGGAAAGCCCTGGGGACCAGGGGTGGGCCCGGCGTGGGTCCCGTAGTTGTAAAGAAAGTTGAGCTTGTTGTTCAGGTTGAAGTTGTGGTCTCCCTTGATGCTGAACTTCGTCCAGGGATCGAGCGCCGTCCCTGTCCGGTTCACGTAGTTGTTGCGCACGTAGTCGGAGGTTCCCTGCTGCGCGCCGTTGTTGGGGTTGCCGATACTGCCCACCTCCTTCAACACCGCCTTCGAGTAATTGGAAAACCGCGCTTCGGGGATCACATTGTTCGGAAAAGGCGTGCGGATGAAGCCGGCGCCAGTGGGGTTGGGACGCGTCGTCGCCGGGTCGTAAATGGTCAGCCGGCGGCCGTTGGCGTCCACCCAGTTGCTGAAGTCGCCGCGGTACATCTCCGCGGTGGGGACGCTGAAGAAGCCGCTGTCGGCGCCCACGCGGTTGCGGAACCACTCCATCGCGCTGAAGAAGAATGTCTTGTTCTTGCCGTTGTACAGCCAGGGGATGACCACCGGCCCGCCGGCGCTCCAGCCGAAATCGTGCTGTTTGTACGCGCCCTTTTCCGCCTCGAAAAAGCGGCGCGCGTCAAAGGCGTCATTGCGGATGAATTCGTAGGCGGTGCCGTGGAACTCATTCGTGCCGGACTTCGACGTGAAGGTCATGATGCCGCCGGAAGCACGGCCATACTCGGCCTTGAAGCCGTTGGTCTCCACCGTGAACTCGGTAATGGCGTCCACCGACGGCGTGTTGACGTTGGCCCACTGCACGGAGCCGAACCGTCCGGTGCCGGCCGAAACACCATCGAGCGTCACGCCCCAAGCCGCCGCCTGCCCGCCACCGAGCGCGAACGATTCATCGGATGCGGTTCCACTGCCTTCCACCAGCTTGGCCTCGGGCGTGATCAGAGCCAGGTCGAAGGGGCTGCGCATGGCGCCGCCCACCACCAGCGGAAGCTCGTCCACCAGCTTGTTCGAAACCTGCGAGGTCACCCGCGCGCTTTCCGTCTGAAGCTGGACCACCGCCGTGGTGACCTCGATGGACTCGGTTACCGCGCCCAACTCGAGCGAGGCGTTCACGCGCACGCTGCCGCCCGCCGAAACATTAATGCCGCTGCGCACGTACGTCTTGAAGCCTTGCTGCTCGATCTTGAGCTGGTAGTCACCGGCCGTCAGCGAGGGAATCGTGAAGTCTCCCGTGCTCGTGCTGACCGTGCTGTAGGTGACATTCGTGGCGACATGGATGGCGCTGACTTTCGCGCCGGCGATCACCGCCCCGGAGGCGTCGGTCACCGACCCGGAGATGACGCCCCGGTCAGTCTGCGCAGGCATCGGAACCACTGACGCCAGCAGGAAAAGGACCACAGGAAGAAACAGCTTCGACTTCATGGATGCATTCCCCCTTAACCGATTTGCGGCAGAGTATGCTCCCTTGGCGCGAGCCTTTCAATGAAAAAGACGGCGTGCCCCTCTACCGCGAAAGCCCGTTGCCCTCAACGACCGTAATGAAGGTGTTGGCCTTCAGGCCGGAGACGGTCTCCGTCGCTCCGCTGGGCCACTGGACCTCCACACGGTCCACCACCTGTGACCGGCCCAGTCCAAAGTGCAGCCGCAAGTCGCTCTGCGACATGAATGACGATCCGGACCGGACCTCGTTCACCAGTACCCGGCCTCCGGCCGTCACTGCAACCCGCGCTCCGATGGCGTTTCGATTAGACTTCGTGCCGACCAAGCGCACGTTCAGGAACCGGTTGCGGTTTCCGCCTTCGTTGCGGAGCAGGCTGGGAGGCTGGTTCATGTTGGTGATCGCCAGATCCACATCGCCATCGTTATCGTAGTCCGCGGCGGCAAGACCCCGGCCCGAACGCTGCGCGCTGACGCCGCCGCCGCTCTGGAGCGATACGTCCTCGAAGCGGTGTCCGCCAAGGTTGCGGAACAGGAGCCGGCGCTGGTCCAATCCTGCATCCTTTGAATTGGGATAGACATGGCCATTCACGAGAAACAGGTCCGGCCACGTGTCGTTGTCGTAATCAACGAACGCCACTCCCCAACCAAGAAACCGCGTCACCGACCCGAGACCGGCGGGCGCCGTCCTGTCCGTGAAACTGCCCTCGCCATTGTTCCGGTAGAGGTTCGGCGTGTCATCAATGAAGTTCGTCTTGGCCAGGTCGAGTTGGCCATCGCCGTCGTAGTCCCCGGCGCTGGCGCCCATACCTGCCTGTTCGCGGCCATCTTCGCTGTAGGCGACGCCGGCCTCCACTCCGGTGTCCGTGAACGTGCCGTCGTGATTGTTGCGGTAAAGGATGCTGGCTTGCGAGTCAACGGCCACGTAGAGATCGGGCCAACCGTCACGGTCATAGTCCAGGGTCGTCACCGAGAGCGAGTAACGCTCTCCCGGCGCGGTGATCCGGGCAGCTTCAGAGACATCCGTGAATCTGATCCCGCCCGGCGCCGAATCGTTCCTCCAGAGCCGGTTGATGCCGCCCTTCAGGCCCCGCGGACCGCACATGACGCGCAGGTCCTTCCAGGTGCAGGCGTTGGGCATGTCGGGCCGCGGGGTGTTCTTCTGGTCGAACTGCACGTAGTTGGAGACGAACAGGTCCAACCTGCCGTCCCGGTTGTAGTCAACGAATGCGCAGCCGGTCCCCCACCGGACCTCCTTCCCGGACATTCCCGCCGCCGCGGTTACGTCCGCAAAGGAGCCTTTGCCGGTATTCCGGTAGAGCACGTCGTGGCCCCAGTAGGTGACGAACAAATCAATGAATCCGTCATTGTCGAAATCGCCGGCGCACACGCCCTGTCCCCAGCCCGACCGCGCCAATCCCGCCTCGCGGGATACGTCCCTGAATTTGCCGTCTCCTCCGTTGCGGTAGAGATGGTTGACCGGCTCGTGTCCCTGCGGAAATCCTTCCAGCCGGGAAGCATTGACGACGAAAAGATCGAGGCGGCCGTCGTTATCGTAGTCAACAAACGCCGCCCCGGTCCCGAGAGTCTCGATGATGTAGTCCTTCGTCCGCTCCCCCCCACAGTAGAAAATGTCCTTGATTCCCGCCTCCAGCGCGATGTCTATGTATCGGACGGCATCCGGAGTTTGGGCGAGCAGAGCGAGAAAGACTACAACAGCGGCCGGGGCAAGGCGCATCTATTCGGCCGGTTCCGTCACGACGAGACTTTGATCCGCCTTCACGCGCGTCAGCGTTTGGACGCGTCCGCCGGGCCATCGGATCTCGATCTTCGGCGCGAGCGTCTCCGCCCCCAGGCCAATCACCAGGCGGCGGTCGCTGGCCGACAGATACCCCGAGGCCGTCTGCACCTCGTACCACTGCGCCTGTCCCGACGCCATCGTCAGCTTCACGCGGCAGCCGATGCCGTCGCGGTTGGTCCGCTTACCCTCCAATCGCAGGCGCAGCCAGTGGTGGCGTTTGTCGGCCGTATTCCTGAGGAGGGTCGGCGCCTGACCGATGTTCGACACCACGACATCGGTGTAGCCGTCATTGTCCATGTCTCCGAACGCGGCGCCCCGCCCCGGTTTCGCCGCGCTGAAGGCGCTGCCGGCGGCCGCGGAGGGCACGGGGGTGAAACTCCCCTTGTGATTGCGGAGCAGCAGTGGAGGTTGCAGGTACTTGAGATTGGGGGCGGTCTGTTCGATCGTATCGAGGACGTGCCCCTGCGCGACGAAGATGTCCTTCCAGCCGTCGTTGTCGTAGTCGAACAACCGGGTGCTCCAGCCGGAGAACGCGAGCGTGGCCCCGCCGACGCCGGCGGTGTTGGTGGCGTCGCGAAAGCTGCCGTCGCCGTTGTGGCGAAAGAGGCGATACCTCTCGTTCGAGAGATCGGTGACGATGACGTCGGGGC
>JBKKAI010000231.1:0-2973 GCA_046714815.1 Terriglobia bacterium
GCATGGTCCCCAAAGGCCACCTCCCCTGAAATCTCGCCGGCCGGCAGCCCCACCTTCGATTTGAACCATTGCCGCTCGTGGCCATCCAAGAAAGTGATCAAGGCAATTGGAGTTCCGCAGACAAACGAGGCGAGAGATGCGATGTCGTCTCTGGCAACGTGTCGAGAATCTCCGCCGCGAGCAACGCCTCCAGGCGTTCGGATTCGTTATGGGGCAAGGGGAACCGCAAATTGGCCGTACTCCGACGGGAGTCCATCAGGCCGCGCCCGGACCCATCCACCAGAATCCTGAAAGCCCACGCTAACCTTCCTGTGTTTGTGCCGTCCCACCCAGTTTGGCACTGCGTTCCCAGATCGGACCCAAATCGGTCGGCTGCTTGACTTCGCTACGATGTTCTTATCTAATGAATCCAACTTCCCCACAGAAGGAGCTCACTACCGTGAAGAGACTGACCAGCATGTTTGTGGCCGCTGCGTTCTGGTGTGCATTGGGGCTGAACGCACAAACACCGGCGCCGCCATCCACCGAGGTTAAGAAACCGGACGCCGCCGACGCGAAGAAGCCCGAAGCGGCCGATGCCAAGAAACCCGAGCCCCCCAAAGATAAGCCGTTCGCCGAGATCGTGAAGGACGCCCAGGTCACCAAGGGCCTGTTCAACGTTTATCGCACCGAGGAAAAAGTGTTTCTCGAGTTGCAGCCGGGCCAGCTCGACAGGGTTTACATGCTGAACCTGACGTGCGAATCCGGCCTGGGCGAGCGCGGTTTCTACGCTGCGCAGATGTGCGGCGAGGTTCCGGTGTTCTTCCACAAGCAGGGAAAAAATGTGCAGGTGATGGTGAAGAACACACGATTCGTCGCCCAGGATGGATCTCCCATCCGCCGGGCGGTGGACCGCTCGTTCAGCAATTCGATCCTGGGCATGACCAAGATTGAAAGCCTGCCGCACCCCGAGCGCAAGAGCCTGCTGATTGACCTGGGAGCGCTGCTGTTGACCGACCTGCCGATGCTGAGCTACGACCTGGAAGCCACGTTCCGGATCGGCTACCGCTTCGATGCGAAGAACAGCAGTTTTGGCACGATCAAGGGTTACGACGGCAACGTGGAAATCGAGACGATTGCCCACTACGCCACCGAACGGCCGCCGCTGCCGCCGATCCTGCTGCCCGGCGCCACTCCGCCGCCCACACCCGCTCCACCGCGCACTCTGGCCGATGTGCGCAGCATGATCTTCCACCTGCGCTACAGCCTTGCCGAACTTCCGCGGACCGGTTACCGGCCGCGGCTGGCCGATGACCGCGTCGGCCACTTCTTCGACCAGGCCGAAGATTACAGCTCCGACCTGCAGTACGCGGCGACGCGCCGCTACATCAACCGCTGGCACCTGGAGAAACAGAACCCTTCGGCCGCGCTTTCCCGTCCCCGGCAGCCGATTGTCTTCTGGCTGGAAAACACGATCCCCGTCCCGTACCGGCAGGCGATCCGCGACGGCGTGCTGTTGTGGAACAAGGCCTTCGAGAAAATCGGTTTTCAGGACGCCATCGAAGTGAAGCAGCAGCCGGACACCTCCGATTGGGACCCGGCTGACACCCGCTATAACACCATTCGCTGGTTCAACACCACCGATGCCGTCTTCGCGATCGGCCCGTCGCGCAGCAATCCCATGACCGGACAGATTTACGACGCCGACATCGGCTTTGCCGAGGCCATCACCCGCTTCTTCCGGCGCGAAGCCAACGAAATGATCAACCCGGTGACCTTCACGCCCGAATCCGATGCACCCCGTCCGTTCCGCGCCCGATGGGGATCGAACAAGACGCTGTTTTTCTGCGATCTCGCCGACTGGGCGGTGCGTGACGCCGAGTTCGGTTTCGACGTGCTGATGGCGCGCGGCGCCATGGAGCCAGGCAGTCCCGCGGCTGAAAAGTTTGTTTACGGCTTTCTGGTGGAAATCGCGGCGCACGAAGTGGGCCACACACTCGGGCTGCGCCACAATTTCCGCGCCAGCACCATTCACACCTTTGAGCAGGCGCAGAACGCGGAGGTCACCTCTCGCGAAGGGCTGACCGGATCGGTGATGGATTACATTCCGACGAACCTGGCGTCGCGCGGCGCGAAGCAGGGGGAATACCACCAGTCCACGCTCGGGCCGTACGACTACTGGGCCATCGAGTACGCCTACAAACCGATTGACGCCCCGACGCCGGAGGCGGAAGTGCCGGAGCTGCGCAAGATCGCTTCGCGCGCGGCCGATCCCAAGCTGGCCTATGCCACCGATGAGGATGCCGGGTTCGGCGGCGGCGCATGGGACATGGACCCTGTGGTCAACCGCGGCGACCTGGGCTCCGACCCGCTGAAGTTCTACACGCACCGCGTCAAGCTGGCCCAGGAAATCTGGGCGAACATGGAGGAGAAGCTGCAGAAACCCGGGGAAGGCTACCAGGTGCTGCGCCGCAGCTTTGGCGGCGCTCTCGGCCAGGCCGGCAGCGCCCTTGTCCTTTCCTCGAAGTACATCGGCGGCGTGCACCACCACCGCGACCACGTCGGCGATCCCGGCAACCGCCTGCCCTTCCAGCCCGTGCCGGCTGCCCGTCAAAAGGAAGCGCTGGAGCTTCTGCGCCACAACCTCTTTTCCCCAAAGGCGTTCCAGTTCTCACCGCATCTGCTGAACAAGCTGGCCAATGAACGCTTCCCCAACTGGACCAATTTCGGTTCGATGCAGACGCGCTTCGACGTGCCTATTCACGCCATGGTGCTGTCGCTGCAGCGCCAGGTGCTGGACCGCGTGTTCCACCCCAACGTGATGGCGCGCGTTCTCGATTCCGAGGTGAAGTTCACATCTCCGGCCGAGGCTTTCAGCCTGGGTATGCTGTTCAGCGGCATTCAGGATTCTGTCTGGGCGGAGACCAAGGCGGCCGGCGAGGCGCTGAACATAAACAGCTACCGCCGCTCGCTGCAGCGCGAGCACCTGCGCAA
>JBKKAI010000232.1:0-3481 GCA_046714815.1 Terriglobia bacterium
AGGCAGGAATGCCTGTGCTACATGCTCAGGGAGGCGCGATGGCTATGCGCTGGAGTCCTTTTCTTTTTCCGCTGCTGCTGGCCGCAACGTTGTCTGCGCAGAGCATCACCGGAACAATTGTCGGCACAGTGAGGGATCCGAGCGGCCTGGCGGTTGCCGGAGCGTCGGTCACCGTGATTCAGGCCTCCACCGGCGCCACAAGGCAGGGGAACAGCGACGAGCGCGGCAACTTCGTGTTCAGCAGCCTGCAGCCGGGCGAGTACACTGTGGCGGCCACCAGCCCCTCTTTCAAGAAGCTCGAAAAGCGTTCCGTCATGCTTTCGGCCGCGGAAACACTGTCGGTGGGCGACCTGGTGCTGGAAGTGGGCGCGGTCGCCGAAACGGTCACCGTTACCAGCCAGGGTGCCACCGTCCAAGTTGCCAGCTCCGAGCGCTCCGGCGTGGTTACCAGCAGCCAGGTGGAAAACCTGCTGATCCGGGGGCGCAACGTCACTTCGCTGTTGCAGTTGCTGCCGGGCGTCGTGGACCTGGCCGACAGCGAGTCGCCGGACCGCAACTTCAACATCTACGTCCAGGGCAACCGGCGCAACACGAACGGGTTCATGCTCGACGGCATGGCGCTCAACGCCATCGGCAACAACTTCAACGTGCTGGTCGGGGTCAGCCAGGACGCCGTGGCCGAGGTCAAGATCCTGCTCACCAACTACCAGGCCGAGTACGGGCGGATGTCGGGCGCCAACATCCAGATCATCACCAAGTCCGGGACACGCGAGTTCCACGGCCTGGGGTCCTACTTCAAGCGGCACGAGCAGTTCAACGCCAACAACTTTTTCAATAACCGCCTGGGTGTGGGAAAGCCACGCTACCGTTTTAACACCTGGAACTACAACGTGGGCGGTCCGGTTTACATTCCCGACCGGTTCAACCGCAACCGCGACAAGCTGTTCTTCTTCTTCTCGCAGGAATACTGGCCTTTGAAAATCGGCCGGCCGGTGGGCCAGTTGACGGTCCCCACCGAGGCCGAGCGCGCCGGGGATTTCTCCGGCACGGTGGACCTCAACGATCGCCTGATCCCGGTGCGCGATCCGGCGACCGGCCTGTCGTTTCCCGCCAACCGCATCCCCGCGGCCCGAATTGACCCCAGCGGCCAGGCCCTGCTCAAGTTCTTTCCGGCGCCAAACTTCTTTGACCGCGGCATCTCGGCGGGGCGCTACAACTATGTCTTCCAGACGGACAACAACACGCCCCAGCGCACCGAGACCCTGAAGCTCGACTACCCGGTCAATTCAAGGAACCTGCTGTTCGGCAATTACACCGCCTACTCGGACGTGCAGGAGGGAGCGATCGGGATTCCGTCTTCCGGCGGAACCAATTGGCCGCAGATGCGGAAGACCTTCGACAACCAGGGAAAGTCATTTATCGGGCGCTACCAGCGCATCTTTTCGCCGACGCTCGTCAACGAGCTTACGGCTGGATTTATCCATCGCCCCGCCGATGACCGCGTCAACGACGAGGAGGTGCAGCGCAACCAGCGCGACGCGGTGGGCTTCCGCGTGGGCCAGTTCAACCCGGCCTCGAACCCGCTGGGGATGATCCCCAACGCCACCTTCGGCGGAGTGACCAACCCCGCTAACCTCCTCATTGAGGGCCGGTTTCCCCTGGTCACCACCCACGATTCCTTCAGCGTCACCGACAACCTCAGCAAGACCTGGCGCTCGCACACGCTGAAGGCAGGCATGTACCTGGACCGGATCTGGCGGAACGCCAGCAATGCCGTCAACTTCAACGGCAGCTTTGATTTCGGACGCAACGTGAACAACCCGCTGGACACCGGCTACGCGTACTCGAACGCCATGCTGGGAACCTTCAACTCTTACACCGAAGCTTCCAACCGGCCCTTCCTGCACTTCCGCGTCAGCAATATTGAATGGTTCGTTCAGGACAACTGGAAAGCGACGCGGCGCCTGACGCTCGACTACGGGCTGCGCTTTGCGCTGGTCCTGCCACTGTTTGAACAAGACAACCTGGCTTCCGGGTTCGTGCCGCAGCGCTTTGATCTTTCCCGGCGAGTGCGTCTGATCGAGCCGCGCCTGGTCAACAACCGCCGGGTGGGGGTCCACCCGGTGACGGGAGAGGTCTATCCCCCGGCGCTGATCGGGGCCATCGCCCCCGGCGTCGGCGACCCGTCAAACGGCCTGGTGGCAGCCAACGAAGATCCCGGCTATCCGCGCGCGCTGATCGAAAACCGCGGCGTGCATTACGCCCCGCGCCTGGGCTTTGCCTACGACCTGTTCGGCAATGGCCGCACCGCTTTGCGCGGCGGTTTCGGGATGTTTTACAATCGCCAGAACCTCGACGCGGTGCTGAATCCATTCACCACCCAGGCGCCGCTGGTGCAGAATCCGGTGATCACCTTCGGCGCCCTGTCCACTCTGCTTTCCTCATCCGGCCTGATTTCGCCGCAGAACATCCTGGGAATTGATCGCGCCGGCCATGTGCCCACGGTGATGAACTTCAGCCTTTCGATTCAGCAGAACGTGGGGTTCGGCACCGTCGTTGATCTGGGCTACTCCGGTTCGCTGGGGCGCCACCTGATGTGGCAGCGCAACCTGAACGCCATTCCTTTCGGGGCCAACTTCGATCCCCGAAACGCGGACCCGGCCAGTCCCGGCGTGCCGCTTCCGCCGGCCTTCCTGCGCCCGTTTTTGGGCCACAACAACATCAATTTCCGCGAATTCGCGGGGACCTCGAACTACCACTCGCTTCAACTCAGCGCCACGCGCCGCTTTGCCCAGTCGCTCCAGTTCGGCGGTTCCTGGACCTGGTCGAAGACCATGGACTTCAACGACAATGACACCGACTCGGTGAGTTCGTTGGTGCCCGTTCGCGTGTGGAATTACGGCCTGGCTTCCTTCGACCGCACGCACGTGGTGAAGATCAACTGGCTGTATGACCTGCCCAAGGGGCCATGGAAACACGGTGTGGCCCGGGCAGCGCTGAACGACTGGCAGGTATCCGGCATCGCCAGCTTCGTGAGCGGCGCGCCGCTGGGCGTGGGTTTTTCGACGGTCACAGGCGCGGATATCACCGGCTCGCCCACCGACGGCGCCCGCGTCGTGGTGACCGGCGATGCCGTGCTGCCCAGGAACGAGCGCACGTTCAGCCGGAACTTCCGCACGGAAGTATTCCGCATGCCGGCGCGCGGCGACATCGGGAACGCAGCCAAGACGCAGATCCGCGGGCCGGGCATTAACAACTGGGACATCGCGGTGTTCAAGAACTTCCCGATTCGCGAGTCCATGCGCCTGCAGTTCCGCTCCGAGTTTTACAACGCCTTCAACCACACGCAGTTCAGCGCGCTGGATACGGCGGCGCGCTTCGACGCGGCCGGCAGCCAGGTCAACGCCCGCTTCGGCGAATTCACGGCGGCGCGAAACGCCCGGCAGGTCCAGTTCGCGTTGCGGTTCTATTTCTGAGGTCC
>JBKKAI010000233.1:0-2659 GCA_046714815.1 Terriglobia bacterium
GCTGAGCACCACGCTGTGGCCGCTGGGGTAATCGGCGGTGAGGGTGAAGGTATCGGGGACCTCGCGCTCATCCTTGAACACGTAGATGCCGCCGGTGCCGGTAACGCGATAGGGGAACTCGCCGCCACCCCACACCAGGTTGAGCGGCGCCATCACGTGATAGAACAGGTCGGTGGCCACGCCGCCGGAATAGTCCCAATACTTGCGTAAGCGGAAGAAGCGGTCCGGGTTCCAGGAACGCTTGGGCGCCGGCCCCAGCCACATTTTCCAATCAATAAAGTTGTCGCCGGTGTTGTCGGGCCCGGCCTCGGTTTCAATCGGCCAGTTCCATTCACCGTTGACGGAGTTGCGGTGGTAGGACCCCTGGCTCTGGATCAGCTTGCCGATCATGCCGTCCTGGAGGGCCTTGCGCGCCTTCCACCACTGGTCGCTGGAAGTGGTCTGCGAGCCGATCTGCAGCACGCGCTTGGTGCGTAAGGCGCACTCATGCACCTCGCGCGCCTCATCCACGGTCTTGGTCATGGGCTTTTCGAGGTAGACATCCTTGCCGGCTTCCATCGCTTCGATCGCCTGGCGCGAGTGCCAGTGGTCGGGCGTGGCGATGATCACCGCGTCAATCTCCTTGTTGGCGATGATTTCACGGTAGTCCAGGTGGCCCTTCGCCTTGGCCTGCTCGGCGGCCAGGCGGTTGCGCTTGGCATAGACGTCGGAAACAGCCACCACCTGGAGGGTTCCGGTGCTTTCGGCCAGCCCGAGGGTTTCGCGCAGCAGGCTGCGCCCGCGCCCGCCGACACCGATGATGCCCACGTTGACGCGGTCATTGGCGCCCAAAATCCGCCCGGCGGTGCTCTTGCCGCCCGCGCGCGCGTTCACCGCGCCCAGGGCCACGCCGCCGGCGACGGCGGCCTTCACAAAGTCTCTGCGGTTCAGGGTATTTTCTTCAGCCATACGGCTCACACCTCTCGGTTAGCTTTTCGAAGCCGGCTTTTCGCGGCCAGCAGGGTCACACGGCCATGCGAGTATGTCACAAACCAGCCTGCCTTTGAAAGGGCGTGGACAAACTAGCCGAGGTCGGCGGGCGTGCCCGCCATCTCGGCCGGCACTGCGCCGTCGAGCAACGCGGCCAGCTCGCCCAGGTTGTGGACCAGCAGGTCGGGCGGGTGGAATTCAAAAGTATGCGGCGCAAAACCGTAACTGACGCCACAGGTGTGAATCCCGGCGTTGCGCCCGGTGAGGACGTCCACGTCGGAATCGCCGACGATCATCGCCTGTCCGGCGGAGACTCCGGAATCGCGCAGGATGTTATGCACCCCCTCCGGGTGCGGCTTCTTGGTCTCAAAGCTGTTGCCGCCGAGCACCGAGCGGAACAGCGCCGCCACCCCCAGCCCCTCGAGGATCTCGCGGCTGATACGCACCGGCTTGTTGGTGAGCACCGTCAGGATGCGGCCGCCGAAGGAATTGAGCGCCTCGCGCACGCCCGGATAGAAGCGGGTGTGATCCAGCTTGTGCTCGCGGTAGTAGCGGAGAAAGAAATCGAGCGCGCGGGCCAGGTGCTCCTCATCGAAGTCCGGCCCGATGGCGCGGCGGATCAGCAGCGGCGCGCCGTTGCCGACGTAGGAGGCGATGGTGTCGTGATCAATGGGACCCATCCGCAGGAAGGCGCGGGTGGCGTTGACGGCGTTGGCCAGGTCGAGCTTGGAATCAATCAGCGTGCCATCGAGGTCAAAGATCAGCAGGCGGATGTCCATTCGTGCGAATATTGTAACACCGGCGGCGGCAGGCCCCGGCAATGCGGACCCGGCCGGCCGCGGAAGGCCGCGGACGCCATTCAAGGAGGAATGCTTGGCGGAGATCCGTCCCTTTGCGGCGTTGCGCTACGACCCGAACAAGGCCGGGGCGCTCGAAAACGTCATCACCCAGCCCTACGACAAGATCAGCGGCGAGATGCTCAATCGCTACCACCGCTTGAGCCCCTATAACCTTGCCCGCGTCATCAAGAACAGTGATTACGGCGATGCGGCCGCCCACCTGCGGAAATGGCTGGACCAGGGCGTTCTGCGGCCCGACCCGTCACCGGCCATTTATCCTTATTTCCAGGCCTACAGCCCGCCCGGCGAGAAACAGCAGATCACCCGCAAGGGTTTCATCGCCGCGGGGCGCCTGGAAGAGTATTCGGCCGGAATCGTCTACCCGCACGAGCAAACGCTGGCCGGCCCGAAGCTGGATCGGCTGGAACTGCTCCGCGCCACCCGCGCGCACTTCGGGCAGATCTTCATGCTTTATTCAGACCCCACCGGCGAGCTGGACGCGCTGCTCGACACGGCGGCTGCGGCCGAGCCGGTGGAGCTCTTGCGCGACGAGTACGGCTTCGCGCACACCGTGTGGCGCGTCGCCGAGGCGGCCGGAATTGACGCCTTTCGCCGCGCGATGCGCGACAAGCAGCTGATCATCGCCGACGGCCACCATCGCTACGAAACCGCGCTGGCGTTCCGCGACGAGTGCCGGCGCTCGGCTCTGCACCGTCCGGCGAAGAATGGCGCCCGCTGTGAAGCGGTGATGATGACCTTCGTGAACATGGACGCGCCCGGCCTCACCATTCTTCCCACTCACCGGCTGCTGGCGCGGATGCCGGAATTCGACCGCGCGCGCTTCCTCGAAT
>JBKKAI010000234.1:0-7139 GCA_046714815.1 Terriglobia bacterium
GCCGACTTCGTGAAGACCTCCACCGGATTCGGCCCGGGCGGCGCGACGGTTCATGACGTCGAGCTGATGCGTTTTGTCGTAGGCGAGAGCCTGGGTGTGAAGGCGTCCGGCGGCGTTCGTTCGCTCGAGGACGTGAAGAAGATGGTGTCGGCCGGCGCCAGCCGCATCGGAGCCAGCGCCAGCGTCAAGATCATGGAGGAGGCCGAAGGCCGGCCGCAAGGCGCGGACGGGCGGGCGGGAGGCCCGCGCTTCCAGGCCGCCGACGCGGCAAGTTACTGACAACGACCGACGACTACCGACCATGCCCCAACAACCCGCTCCCCTGATGGATTTACGCAGCGAACCGGCCGCGCTGGAGTTTCTGTTGCGGATCGCCGAGGTCGCCAATATCTCGCTGGATCTCGACGAGATGCTGGAACGGGTCGCCGCCGTGGTCCGCGAAGCGGTGCCGCACGACCTCTTCGCCATCCTGCAGCTCAATGAAGCCACGCAGGAGCTGCGCATCCTCCACTCGGCCGGCCACAGCCAGGAGACGATGCGGAAGCTGCGCATCCCGGTGGGGAAAGGGATCACCGGAGCGGCGGCGGCCGGCCGCAGCCCCGTGCTGGCGAACGACACCGCGTCCGACGGCCGTTATGTCAGCGTGCACGATGGCGTGCGGGCCGAGCTGGCCGTCCCCCTGATTAACAAGAACCGCGTGGTGGGCGTGATGGACCTGCAGAGCACGCAGGCCGGCCACTTCACCGAGCGCCACCGTGACCTGCTGTCGCTCGTGGCGGCGCGCCTGGCTGTGGCCATCGAGAACGCGCGGCTCTACCGCTCGACGCTGCGGCAGGCTCGCACGCTGGCCACTCTCACCGAGATCAGCCAGGAGTTCGCCTCCATCCTGCAGCTCGGCGACCTGCTTCGGAAAATCGCCGAGCTGGTCCGCCGCCTGATCAATTACGACGCCTTCAGCGTCCTGCTGCTCGACGAGCAGGCCGAGGTGCTGAAGCATTACCTCAGCATCCGTTTCAAGGAGCAGGTGCAGGAGCGGACCAACATCCCGGTGGGGAAGGGGATTATCGGCAACGCGGTGGCCGAGCGGCGCAGCCTGCTGATCCCCGACGTGGAGCGCGACGCGCGCTACATCAACCTGAACCCGTCAACGCGCTCGGAGCTAGCCGTACCGCTGATCGTGAAGGACCGGGTGGTGGGCGTGCTCGACCTGGAAAGCACGCGGCGCGGCTTCTTCACCACGCGCCACCTGCAGGCCATGGAGATGCTGGCGCCGCAGGTGGCGATCGCCATTGAGAACGCGCGCCTCTACGAGAAGCTGGCGCGCGAAGAGGCGCGCATGGAGCGCGACCTGGCCGCGGCCCGCGAGCTGCAGGCCAGCCTGCTGCCGCCCGGCTGCCCGGAAATCCCCAACCTGCAGATCTGCGCCCGCTACGAGCCGGCCCGCGAGCTGGGCGGCGACCTCTACGATTTCATCCCCTACGACTCGAGCGCCGACTGCGGCCCGGGACTGGGAATCTTTATCGGCGATGTCAGCGGGAAAGGTTCGCCGGCCGCGCTCTACGCCGCTCTTTCCTCCGGCCTGATCCGCACCACCGCGGCGCGCTGCCGCCCCACCGGGCAGATGCTCAGCAAGCTGAACGGGCTGCTGTGCGAGCGGCGCATCGAGGCCCGCTCGCTGGCGCTGTGCTACGCGGTGCTGGACACGGTGGCCTGGAAAATGGAGGTGGCCAACGCCGGCCTGCCGCACCCCCTGATCTGCCGCGGCGGCGAGGTGCTCCCGGTGCGGGTGGAGGGAGTGCCGCTGGGCCTGCTGGAGCACGTCGAGTATCAGGCGACGACGCTCGACCTGCGGCCCGGCGACGTAGTGGTGTTCCACAGCGACGGCATCACTGAGAACTTTGACCGCCATGGCGAGGAGTTCGGGCGGAGCCGCCTGCGCGACATCGTGATGGCGCACTGCGGCGACACGGCGTCGAAAGTCGTCGAGCGCATCTTCGAGGAGGCGCACCGTTGGTCGGCCGGCCGCGCCATCTCCGACGACCGTACCGCGGTGGTGCTGAAGATCAGCGAAGACCCCACGACGAAAGGATGCGGGCCCCCGCCGTGCGTCTGACGCACTTCCCGTACCGCGGCGGGCGCCTGTACTGCGAAGGGGTGCCGGTCGAGGAGATCGCGCGGGACGCCGGCACTCCGGTTTACGTCTACAGCCGCGCGGCGATCGAGCGCAACTACCGCAGCTTCGACCAGGCCTTTGCCGATTATCCCCACACCATCTGCTATTCGGTGAAGGCCAGCCCCAACCTCGGCCTGCTGCGCGTGCTGGCCGAGGCCGGCGCGGGCTTTGACATTGTTTCCGCGGGCGAGCTCGACCGTGTGCTCCGGGCCGGCGGCGACCCGAGCCGCACCGTCTTCTCCGGCGTCGGAAAGACGGTAGCGGAATTGGACGCCGCGCTGGAGGCCGGCATCCTGATGTTCAACGCCGAGTCGGCGGAGGAATTGAAGCTGCTGGCCCGCCGCGCCCGCCGCCTGAAGCGCCGCGCCAGCGCGGCGCTGCGCGTCAATCCCGACGTGGATGCCGGCGCGCACCCCTACATCTCCACCGGCCTGCATCGCCACAAGTTCGGCGTCGAATTCGGCCGTGCCGAGGAAATCTACCTGAAGGCCGCGAAATCGGGGCTGGAGATGATCGGTGTCGCCTGCCACATCGGCTCGCAGATACTGGTGATCGAGCCTTTTATCGAGGCGCTGGAGAAACTGTTGGGTCTGGCCGGGCGGCTGCGGCGTCGCGGCCTGGACATTCGCTACCTGGACCTGGGCGGCGGCGTCGGCGTTCCCTACCGGCCGGGCGAGCTGGGTCCGGACGTGGCCTAATACGTGCGCCGCATCGTCGCGTTGATTTCCGGCCCGCGGCGTAAGCTCCGGGGCGCTGCGGGCCGCGCCGGCAACGGCTACCACGTGATGCTCGAGCCCGGCCGCTCGATCGTCGGCGAGGCCGGGCTGCTGATCAGCCGCGTGCTCTACCGCAAGCGCACCGGCAAGAAGAATTTCGTGATCCTCGACGCGGCGATGAATGACCTGCTGCGCCCGGCGTTGTATGGCTCCCATCACGAGATCCGGCCCGTGGTGGACCAAGGCCGCCGCAAGATCGTGGCCGACGTGGTGGGCCCGGTCTGCGAAAGCGGCGATTTCTTCGCCCGCGACCGCAGCCTGCCCGCGCCGGCCCCAGGCGAGCTGATGGCCGTATTCACCGCCGGCGCTTACGCCGCTTCCCAGGGATCGAACTACAACTCCCGGCCTCGCCCGCCGGAGGTGCTGGTGGAAGGGAAGTCGTTTCGCGTGATTCGCCGGCGCGAAACGCTCGACGACCTGACGCGCCTGGAGCGCCTGTAGCGCCTGCGGGCGCTCCAGGCGCAGTTAAAAGTTAAAAATGAAAAGTTAAGAGTGAAGGCATTTCATTTTCACTTTTCACTGTTCCGCAGGAACAACAGCCAGCCGCCGGAGCGCGCCACGAGGCGATGATGCGACGGCGTGAAGTCGGGGAGCTGCTGCCGCGAGGTTTTCGCCACCACGTACCGGAAGGCCCTCATGTCGGTATCGGTCAGATCGTTCACGGCGCTGGCCCAGTAGTCTTTCTTCCAGGGAAAGGGCGGCGGCAGATGGGCGGGAAACTGTTTCAGGCCGGGGGCCGTAAGGAACGCCTGGGGGCTGATGCCGCCCTTTTCCAGGTGGTAATAGGACACGGCGTGGAAAAACAGAACATTCTCCTGGCCTTCGATGACCTGGAACGCGGTCTGGCGCGGCTCCATGCGGCGGGCGATGTGGACGAAGCCGTCCATCCCGCGATCGAACCGCCGGGCGAGAATGGCGTTGCCGCCGAGGACCGCGCCGCACCAGCCGACCAGCAGCACACGCGCCGCCCAGGGGCGCGTGAGCGTCTCCGGTAACAACCCGGCCGCCAGAAGCGCCGCCACCGCCGCCAGGCGGAAGCTGGCGCCGGCCGCGCGGCCGGAAACCGCTTCCGGCAGCACCAGGGAGAAAAGCGCCATCATGCCGGCGACGAAAGCCAAGCCCCGAAGCGGGCCGGTGGCCGAAGGCAGCCCGCCCCTGGCGGCAGGCTGCCGAAAAATCGCGGTGGCCGCCCACACAAGCCACGCCAGCAGCGGAAGCTTCGGCAGCCAGTACGGCTGGTCAAACACGCGAAGTTGATAGGCGCCCAGGTTCATGAAAAAGCCTTTCAGGTTCTCGGCCTTGAACCTCCAGGCCACCTCGGGCGTCATGCCGAGCGACGGCGTCCAGGCCGCCAGGTACACCGCCGGCAGCGCCAGCCAGGCAAGAGTAAGAAGCCGGTTCTGTTGCACCGGCGCTTGCGGGCGAATCACGAGGAGCAGCGCGAGGGTGGCGGCCATTGCGGCGTAGAGCACGGGGTGGGCCCACAGCAGCAGAAACTGCAGCGCCAGCCGCGGGAAAAAATTCCGCGCGGTGGTTCGGGGCTCACGCAAAACCAGCCCAGCCAGCACCAGCGCCACCGGAATACCGGCCAGGTAGGGGATCAAGCCCGTCAGGTAGACGGTGCTGAACAGGAACGGGAAGCCGAAATAGAAGGCGTATGGATCGCGGCCGAGCGAGCGAAGCAGCCAGCGCAGCGCGAATGCCGTGCCGGCCAGGGACGCCGCCAGCAGCAGTTTAACCGCCCAGATCGCCGGCATCAGCCGCGCCAGGAGCGCGGACACCAGGTAAAAGAAAGAATAAGGCGCCCAAAGGCTGCGCAGCACCAGCCGTCCCTGGTAGTCGGGGCCGGCGTCATAAGCGCCGCGCGCTACCGCATGAGTGATCAGGACATGCTCCGGAAAATCGGCCAGCGGAGTGTAGTAGACGCCCCACACCGGCAGGAGCGAGAACGTGAGGAAGGTGATGAAAAGGACGCGCTCGAGGCTTATGGCGGAAAGCTCAGAGCGCATTCAGAACCGCGTCGCCGACGGCGCGCGTTCCCGCGTCGCCGCCCAGGTCGCGCGTGCGGAAGCCGCCGGCGAGCGCCTGCTCGATGGCCGCGTCCACGCGAGCGGCCTCGCGCTGGAGACCGAAGGAGTGGCGCAGCATCATGGCCGCCGAGCCGATGGCGCCGAGCGGGTTGGCCGCGTCCTGGCCGGCGATGTCGGGGGCGCTGCCGTGCACCGGCTCGTAGCGGCCGGGGCCGGGGCCGAGCGACGCCGACGCCAGCATGCCGATCGAGCCGGCCAGCACGGCCGCCTCGTCGCTCAGAATGTCGCCGAACATGTTCTCCGTCAGCAGCACGTCGAACGAGCGCGGGTGCGTAATCAACCGCATCGCGCAGCTATCCACCAGCGCGTGCTCGAGCTCGATGTCGGGAAACTCCTTGGCCACTTCGATCACCACCGAGCGCCAGAATTGCGACGTTTCGAGAACGTTGGCCTTGTCCACGGAGGTGACCTTTTTGCGGCGGCCACGCGCCAGCTCGAACGCGGTGCGCGCCACGCGGCGCACCTCGTCGCCGGTGTAGCGCATGGTGTTCATCGCCGAATCGCCCTCGATGCCGCGCGGCGTGCCGTAGTAGATGCCGCTCGACAGCTCGCGCACGATCAGCAGGTCGGCGCCGTTCACCACGTCTTCCCGCAGCGGGGAGAAGCCCTCCAGGCCCGGGAACAGGCGGGCCGGGCGCAGGTTGGCATACAGGTCGAGGTGCTTGCGCAGGCGCAGCAGGCCGCGCTCGGGCCGCTTGTCCGGCGGCCAGGAATCGAATTCGGGCGACCCGGCCGCTCCGAAAAGGATGGCCATGGAGCTGCGCGCGATCTCGAGTGTTTCGGCGGGCAACGGGTCGCCGGTGGCATGGATCGCGCAGCCACCCACCAGCCCCTGGCGCGCTTCCACCTGGTGGCCGAACAATTCAGCGACGCGCTCGACGACGCGCAGCGCCTCGCGAGTGACTTCCACACCGATCCCGTCGCCGGGCAGCACCGCGATTTTCAGAAGCATGGGGAGAAGAAGGTCAGCGTGGAGAGCTGTCCTCCGCCTTCGGTTCGGGCGCCGGGCTTTCCGCCGTTTCGGTATGCGAGTGATCGAGCTCGGGAGGGGCGGGCTCGGTGGTGAACGAGCCCATTCCGCATCCGTAATCCTTAATCAGCGCTACTTTCGGTGAAGACATCAGTCGCCTGTCACGGCGGCGGTGGCCGCCGATGGTTCAGTCCCGGGCTCTTTTCGCGCCGCGGCCTGCCGGTTGCGAATGAACTTGTTGACCGCCTTGAGGCAAGCCTCGGTGGCCGCGGTGACGGCATCGCCGGCTTCGGCCGCCCCGGCATACGCTTCCCCGCCGACCTTCAGCGCTACTTCCACTTCGCTGAAGCGTGTGGCTTCGTTCAGCCGCGCCTGGTAGTGGTCCACGGTGAGCGGCTGGCCGGTGGCCGTGCCCACGGCCGCGCAGCAGGCCAGCACCGCGTCGGCGGCGTGGGCGCTGCCCGTCGCCGGCTTGCCCTGTCGCGACAGTTTAACAGTCGCCCGGCTCCCGTTCCCCACCGTTACCTCGACGGCCTGAAGCTGGAACGCGGCTACGGTCTCGGCGGCGCCGTGCTCGAGCAGTTCCACCAGGTCGTCATCCAGGATGTTCTTTCTGCGGTCGGCGAACTGCGTGAAGCGCTGATAGACGTTGTCCAGCTCCTGTTTCTCCAGGCGGTAGCCCAACGCCTCGTAGCGGGCCTTCAGCGCGTGGCGCCCGGAGTGTTTGCCCAGCACCAGCCGCGTCTCGGGGATGCCCACCGACTGCGGCGTCATGATCTCGTAGCAGGCGCGGTCCTTCAGCATGCCGTCCTGGTGGATGCCGGCCTCGTGCGCGAAGGCGTTCTTGCCGACCACGGCCTTGTTCGGCTGCACCGGCACGCCGATGGTCTGGATGAGCATCTGCGAAGTGGGGTAGAGCAATTCGGAGCGGATGCCGGTGGTGTAAGGCAGGCGGTCATTGCGGACCTTCAGCGCCATCACTACTTCTTCCAGCGCCGCGTAGCCGGCGCGCTCGCCGATGCCGTTGATGGTGCACTCCACCTGGCGGGCGCCGGCTTCCACCGCCGCCAGCGTATTGGCTACCGCCAGTCCGAGGTCGTTGTGGCAGTGGACGCTGACCACGGCGCGGC
>JBKKAI010000235.1:0-15591 GCA_046714815.1 Terriglobia bacterium
GGCTGGGCGGGCGCGGGCTGGCCGGGCGCGGGGGCGGGTGGAGGCTGGGCCTGCGCCGTCAGCGCCTTCTCCGGTATCTTCTCGGGCGGCCGTTCCGGCGTGGGCGCCGGCTTCACCGGCAACGGCACCGGCGGCAGCTTTGGCGCTTCGGCGGGCGCCATCCGCGCCAGGCGATCTTTGTCGGACGGTACGCCGGTCTTCGGCCGCTCGCGCAGCACCTGGTTGTCGGGCGGATGCGCCAGATACGTGACCTGCCGCCGCGGCCGCTGCTCCTCGAAAACGCCCAGCGCCTTGCGCGCCGCGGGGAAGATGACCGGCTCGAGCAGAAGAACCACCAGCACCACGAGGTGAACGATCACGGAAAGGAACGCGGCTTCACGGCGGCGTGTAACGCTGCGCTCCTCGTCATACTCGGGCAGCAGCCGCGGGGTCTCCGGATCGTAAGCCATGGCTAAGGTGGCGCCGGGGCGGCGGGCAGCCTCAGCCGGCGGTTGTGCTCGTCAATCGCCCGGACGATATCCAGGGCCAGCCCGAGCGCGCGGCGTCCCTCCTCGCCGCCAACGAGGGGCGGCCGGCGCGTCGCGACGCATTCGAGAAAATGGCGCAACTCGGCGCGCAGCGGCTCCTCGCGGGCCGGGGCGGATTCCCCCATACCGCCGACCAGATCGCGGCGCGAAATGGCCGGAGCGCGGGCGTTTCCGGCCGCCTCCGCTTTCCCACCGGCGGCGGCCACGGGCGGCGCGAAAGCGGCGGCGGCCTCGACGGAAAACACCACCGCATCCTGCCGCGTGTAGTCCAACGAAATGTACTGGCCCGGCTGGAAGAACCGAAGTTTCCGCACGCGCTCGGTGCTGACCCGGCTCGCCGTGAAATTCGCTACGCCACCATTGTCAAACGACAGCCGCACGTTGGCAATGTCAATCTTGGCGGAGAGGATCGGCAGGCCCGCGGCCCGGATCTCCTCGACGCGTCCGCCGCCGAGCGCCAGCACGATGTCCAGGTCGTGAATCATCAGGTCGAGCACCACGTCAATGTCCAGGCTGCGCGGGGTGAAGACGCTCAGCCGGTGCACCTCGAAGAACAGCGGCCGGGTCACGATGCGCTGTGCGGCCACCACGGCCGGATTGAAGCGCTCCAGGTGCCCCACCTGAAGCAGCCGGCCGGCGCGGCCTGCCACGGCGATCAGGCGTTCGGCGTCGGCCAGGCCGGCGGCGATGGGCTTTTCCACCAGCACATCCAGGCCGCGGCCGAGCAGTTCGCAGCCCACGCCGGCGTGGGCGGCGGTGGGCACGGTGACGCTGGCGGCGCGCGCCGCCGCCGCGGCTTCCTCCAACGATGAGAACGCGCGGCAGCCGAATTCTTGCGCCGCCTGCGCCGCCCGCGCCGCGTCGGCGTCGTACACGCCGGCCAGCTCCGCCTGCGGCAGCTCGCGGTAGACGCGGGCGTGCTGCCGCCCGAACGCGCCCGCGCCGATTACAGCAACCGGTATCTTGTCCGGTGTCATCTGGCGAATTTCACGAAGAAGTGCCCATGATCGCGATTCCGGCCTCATTGGCGAGGCGCAGCAACTCGTCGCGGTCGAGCAGCAGCGTGCGGCCGGCTTCCACCGAAATCGCCGTCGCGTGGGCCTGGCGCATCGTCGAGATCGTGCCGGGGCCGATTACCGGCACATCGAAGCGCATGTCCTGCGACGGCTTGGCCACCTTGACCACGGTGAGTGGGCGCCCGTTCGAGAGCGACGCGGCCCGCAGGATGGCGGCGTCGCTGCCCTCCATGGCTTCCACGGCGACGCAGGCGCGCTCGGCGATGACCACCGTCTGGCCGATGTCCAGACGCGCCAGCTCGCGCGCCACCCGCAGCCCGTATTCGATGTCGGCCTGCTCTTCGGGAGAGGGCGCCCGCCGCGCCAGTGGCCCAACGCCCGCCAGCAGCGGCTTCAAAAACGCCGTCGAGTCCAGCAGCGTAACGCCCTCTTCAGCCAGCACCGCGGCGACCGCGCCGATCAGCGAATCGGTGTTTTTCCGGCCGAGCGATGCCAGCAGCTTCACCAGCCGCCAGTCCGGCCGGATGGACGAGAAAATGCTGGCGTGCTTCACTTGGCCGGCCATCACGGCGTGCGTCACCGACTCCCGCTTCAGCAGGTCAATCAGCTTCGACAACTCACCGAGGCCGATCCAATGAAAGCCGTCGGCCAGCGGCTCGAGCGCCGGGTCGGCTTCGTCGCGCACCGCGGCCACCACCATCGGCCGGCCGGCCGCGCGCGCCGCTTCCAGCACCAGGAACGGGAAGCGCCCATTGCCGGCGATCAACGCATAGCGCTGCATAGTCCCCAAGTCCCAAGACTATTTTATGACGCCGCGTTCCGACGAAGTAATAAACGCCACCAGGATCTCCAGGTCCTGGTTCAGGCCGCCGGCGCGGATCTGCTCCAGGGCCTGCGTGGTGTTGAGCTTCGACGAAACCAGAAGGCGGAAGGCGCGATGAAGTTTTTCGACGCGCTCGGCGCTGAAGCCGTGGCGCTCCAGGCCCACCTTGTTCACGCCGAAAGTCCTGACTTTGCGCTCGGCCACGGTCTTCGAAAACGGGAGCACGTCCTGGGTGATGACGCTGTAGCCGCCGACGATCGAGAAGCGGCCGACGCGGCAGAACTGGTGGATGCCGCTGAAAGCGCCGACAAACGCGCCGTCGTCCACCAGCACATGTCCGGCCATGGTGACGGCGTGGCCGAGGATCACCCCGTCGCCGAGGCGGCAGTCGTGGGCGACGTGCGCGTGGGCCTGCAGCAGGCAGCCGTCGCCAATCGAGGTGAGCGCGCCGCCGCCCGCCGTGCCGCGGTGGATGCTCACGAACTCGCGGAACGTGTTGCCGCTGCCGATGCGCGTTTCGCTGCGCTCGCCCTGGAACTTCAGGTCCTGCGGCGCGACGCCGATCGTGGTGTAGGGGAAAAAGCGGTTGCGCTCGCCGATGCGGATGGGGCCTTCCACGAAGACGTGGGCCATCAGTTCGCAGCCCGCGCCGATCTCGGCCTCGGCCCCGACGATGCAGTACGGCCCCACCGCGGCGCTTTCCGCGACGCGCGCCGATCCGTGCACGATGGCCGTGGGATGAATCATTCGCGTTCGCCCGATTATTTGTCGAGCGTATCGCGGGAAGCGATCACGCACATGATCACGCCCTCGGCCGCCAGCTTGCCGCCCACCGTGGCGCGGGCGCGCATCTTGCACACGGTGCTGCGCAGCGCCAACACCTCCAGTTCCAGCCGCAACTGGTCGCCGGGACGCACCGGATGGCGGAACTTGGCCTCTTCGATCCCGGTGAACAGCACCACCTTCTGATCGCGGTCGGGGACGTCGCGCAGCAGCAGCACGCCGCCGGTCTGCGCCATCGCCTCGACGATCAGCACTCCCGGCATGATCGGATAGTCGGGGAAGTGTCCGGCGAACCACGGCTCGTTCATGGTGACGTTCTTCAGCCCGACTATGCGCTTGCCCGGCTCCAGCTCCACGATGCGGTCCACCAGCAGAAACGGGTAGCGGTGGGGCAGCACCTTCTGAATTTCCCGGATGTCCATTTCGAATGGCATAAGAGCGTGGGTGTTATACTGCCGCAAAAGTATATGCGAAGCGATGCGATCCTACAATTCATCAGCGGGCGGGCGCCGGCGATGCTGGAGACGCTGCGGCGGATGGTGGAGCTGGAATCGCCCAGCTCGGACAAGGCGGCGGTGAACCGCTGCCTGGACTTCGTCGCCGGGGAAGCGGAGCGGCTGGGCGGGCGTCTGACGCGCCACCGCAACGCCGAGTTCGGCGACCACCTGCAGGCCGACTTTGATTTTCCCGCAGCGGGCCGCCGCCCCGCCGCCGCCGGCGCTTTCGCGCCGCCCGCCGCCGCCGGCCGCCTGCTGGTGCTCGGACATGCCGACACGGTCTGGGACGTCGGCATGCTGGCCCGCATGCCGTTCCGCGTGGAAAACGGCCGCGCCTTCGGTCCCGGCATCCTGGACATGAAGGGCGGCGTCACCGGCGCGCTCTACGCCATTGCCGCGCTGCGCGCGCTCGATGTGCCGGTGCGCAAGCGGGTGACGATGCTGCTGACCGCCGACGAGGAGGTGGGCAGCCACTCATCCCGGACGACGGTGGAAAGGCTGGCGCGCTCCTCCGACGCGGTGCTGGTGGTGGAGCCGGGCACCGGCCTGCGCGGCGCGCTGAAGACGGCGCGCAAGGGCGTGGGCGAATACCGGCTCGTGGTCGAGGGCCGCTCGGCCCATGCCGGCGTGGATTTCGGCCACGGCGTCAGCGCCACGAACGAGTTGGCGCGGCAGGTCCTGAAAATCGCCGGCTTCACCCGGCTGCGCCGCGGCATCACCGTCAATGTCGGCGTGATCGGCGGCGGCACGCGCAGCAACGTGGTGGCCGAGCGCGCCTGGGCGCACATTGACGTGCGCGTGGTGCGCCTGGCCGATGAAAAATACCTGAAAAAACAGTTTGGCTCGCTGCGGTCCTTCGACAAGAACACGAAGCTCGAGATCATCGGCGGCCTGAACCGCCCGCCGATGGAGCGCACCGCGGAGATCGCCGCGCTGTTCCGGCGCGCGCGCGAGCTGGGCCGCGTGCTCGGCCTGGAGCTCGAAGAGTCCTCCACCGGCGGCGGTTCGGACGGCAACTTCACCGCCGCGCTCGGCGTCCCCACGCTCGACGGCCTGGGCGCCGTCGGACAGGGCGCCCACGCGCTCGACGAAAGCATCCTCCTCGACGAGTTGCCCCGCCGCTCCGCCCTGCTCGCCCACCTGCTCGCCGCGCTGTAACGCGCATCCCGTTTGCTGGGACCGGCAGGTTTGTCCCTTGATCGGACGGGGTGCAGTACCATGGTTCCGGAGGGGTACCGATAGGACTCTGGGTACCGATAGGACTCTGGTCTCAACGAGATTTGGCCATTGGTCCCATTCCCTGAAGCGCGTGGCCTGTAGATGATTATGTTGTCCAGCAATGTCGCTGGAAGGCTCCGGCATCTCCCACCCTTTGGGGGAAGGGAGGAGATGCCGGAAGCTTGAATTTCGGGACGGTCCGCGCGAGATGCCGGCGTGTTGTTCCTCTCTTATCTGCCTGCCAGCTTTCCGTTTCGTGGTAACCTGCTATTACAGATCCAAGCCGGCGGCTGTGAAAGCAATCGCGTCATCGCCCGCCTGGAATACGGAACTTCGGAGGAAAGATCGTTGAAAAAGATCCCTATGACCATGGCCCTGGTCTTGTGCGTGGCAGGGCTGTCGGGCGCCCAGACCACTTCCACGGCCGCAAAGAAGACCGGCGATGCTGCCGCAAAGAAGACCGGCACGACGGCCGCCAGGAAAACGACCACGACTGCGGCAAAGAAAACCACGGCAACGGCAGCAAAGAAAACCACCGGCGGAGCCAAAGCGCGGGGAACGGCCGCCAAGGCGATTCCCGCCAAAGGGAGGAAAACAGTGACGACAGCTTCCGGCCTGCAGTACGAGGACATCGTGGAAGGCAGCGGCGCCCAGCCCAAGACGGGTGAAACCGTCGTAGTCCATTACACCGGCCGCCTGACCGGCGGAGAGAAATTCGACAGCTCGCGGGACAGTGGGAAGCCATTCGAGTTCAAGATCGGCCAGGGTGAAGTGATTAAGGGATGGGACGAAGGTGTCGGCTCGATGAAGGTCGGCGGAAAACGAAAACTCACCATACCGTCGGAGCTTGGCTACGGTTCCCGCGGCGCTGGTGGCGTGATTCCGCCCAATGCCACCCTGATCTTCGACGTGGAACTGCTGCGGATCAAGTAACCGCGCGTGGCACAGGCGCGCCGCGGCGCGCCTGTGCTACGCCCCCTACCGCACGACGAGCAGCAGGCCGCCCTGCGGGTCAACCACCACGCGCTGCGGCGCGGCCGCGACGATAAAGCTGAAGTTGGTTTCCTTGCCGGTGACCGGCACAATCCCGAGCAGCAGCGTCTGTCCACGCAGGTTCTGCGCGTAAATCGGCAAGGGCAGCGAAAAGCCATCCTCCACGCCGGAAAGGGTGACGCTGCCGGTGACGCGTGTCTTGCCGCTGCGCATCTGGGTGGTGGATTTCACCTGCACCTCGGGGATGCCGCTGGAGTAGACCCACTGGTCGAAAAACCATTCCAGCGAGGTTCCGGCGTCCAGGTTGGCGGAGGGCACCACGAACTTTTCGGCCAGCTTGCGGAATTCGGCCGTGCTCAGCGAATTCTGTTCGCCGCTGTCGCGCAGGGCGCGCAGGAAGCGGAAAAAGGCGGCATCGGAGCCGGTCTTGGGGTCCCGCATCAACTGCCGCAGCATGTGGATAATCCAGGTGCCCTTCTTGTACATCACCAGGTCCACGCCGGTGGGCGCGCGGGAGGAATTCAGCCGGTAGCCGAGCACCGGCGGCCCGGCGCGCTCGGCGGCGTCGTCCTCCGGGCCCTTCCGCAAAAGCTCGTCGCGCGAGCGCTCCAGGGTCAACTTCACTTCGCGCTCGCCACCCTTGCGCGTCTCCAGGAACATCAGCGCGGCATAGTTGGAAAGGGATTCCACCAGCCATTCATCGCGATAGGTGGCCGGCACCACGACGTTGCCCCACCATTGGTGCGCGAGCTCATGGCTGCGGAGCAGCGAGCGGTAGAAGATCTCGGTGGTCTTGGACACCGGCTGGTTCACCGACTCGTAGGGCAGGAAAAACGCCAGTGTCGAGAGATAAACCAGCCCGGGCCAACCTTGCCCGAAGCTGCCGGGGATGGGCGAAATGGCCACGCGGCCATAAGGAAGCGGCCCGAACGTGCGCGCGAAAAATTCCACGCTCTGCCCGGCGTCGCGGGCGAAATGCTCGGTGACGTCGGCGGCCTTCAGCGGCACCGACACCAGCGGTATCATCTGCGGCAGCATGGGACGGGCCTGCGAGCCGCGCTGCGGCGTCAGGGGCCGCTGGATCTGCGCTTCCAGCAGGAACTGGGTGGCGCGATGCTGCCGCTCGAGCGCGGGTTCCAGGTTCTTGTTGGCGTACACCTCAATCTGCACGCCGGCCGCGCGCGCCTCGCCCTTTTCGTACTCGCCGATGTTGAAGCCGGCGACGCGGAGCCGGGTCCGTGATTTCCAGCGCGAAACCCGCCACTCGCCCTCTTCCTTTTCTTCCAGCCGGTCGCCGGTCGCCACCAGCGTCAGCTTACGCGGGCAGTGGAACGTCAGGTCGAACAGCGCCGGCCGGAAGCCACGGTTGGGATACCAGATGCCCCGGGCGCCGACGAACAGCACCCCGTTGCCGGAGTCGGAAATCACCTCGCCTTCGTACTGGAAGGCGAGCGTGAAGCGCTTTCCAGCCACGGTCGGCGACGGCAGGATGACCGTGACCTGGTCGTTGCCGCGCCGCCGGATCTCGTGCTCCTCAACCAGCGCGTTCTGGGAAAACTCGACGTCGCCGGCCGATCCCGCGCCCGCCGGGCCACCGCCGCCGGCCGGCCGGCCAACCAACTGGACGGAGGAAACTTTCAGAAACCGCGACAATTCGAACTGCAGCACTCGCTCCCCGCCGGACTGCGCCTCAATGTCCAGTTCGGCCTTGCCCTGCAGCGAGCGGCTGGGCAGCACGCGCGCCTGGATTCGGAACTGCACGGGCAGGATCGGATCGCGGAACAGCGCGCGGGTGCCGTTGCGGATCGAGCGGACCGGAAAGGCGCACCACACATCGCCGTAGCGCCGGTTCTCCTTCCAGGTCACCTGCCCGGCGCTGAGCTGTTCGCTGAGCCGGTAGTCCACCGAGACATCGAAAGCGCCCAGGCGATCCCCACTGAACCGGCCGGAAAAGAACGGGACGGGTTTTTCCGCCAGCAGGTCGGCCAGCACGCGCATTTCGTACAACCCGTGCAGGTTGCCCACCACCGGATCCCACTTCTGCACCAGCTCCGGGTCGTGCAACTCCTCGGCGCTCTCGCGGTTGGCGATGGATTCCCGCATCCGCTCATAGGTATCATCGGTAAATCGGAATAGCGCGCTCGAGAACTTCTCGTTCAGCACCGGCGCTCCGGTGAAGCGGCCCAGGCTGCGCTTCTCCACCGGGTCGGGCGGGATCAGCAACACTTCGCCTTCGCCGACGAAGACCGCGCCGGTTACCTTGCCCTCCACCGGCTGCAGAAACGCCAGCGTGCCTTCGATCAGGTAAATGCGCAGGTCTTCGCGATGGAACGTGGCGTCGTGCACCCGGTAGAGCTGTCCCGGGTCAAGGCGCACCTTGCGGATGGATTCCAGAACTTCCTTGGCCGAGCGGGGCGCGGCGGGTGAGGGAACCGAAAGCAGCGCGGCGAACAGGACCGCCCACACCACTCGTCCTGCCGCCAGAACCCGACGTACGGTAAAGAGAACACCAGACCGGCGCATGAAAAGTTTCTCCCGGCGAAGGGCGCCGCCGAGCGATGGAAACCGAAGGCGCGCTCCGCCGAGACTGCCTATTCTAGCCCACCACTCATTGGAGTGATATCACAAATCGGTAAACAGCGTAAATAGTCCGCGACGGCCGTCCCGCCGCCCCAGCGTGTAGAATGAACGGATGGGCTTCCAGTGGGGAAAACTGTTCCCGGCGGCCGGAGTGGCGGCGGGCCTGGTGGTCGGGACTTGCCCTTCGCTCTCCGACGTGATTGTCCTGAAAAACGGCGGGCGCATCCAGGCCGCCACTGTGCGCGAACATGGCTCGCGCGTGTCGTATGAAACCGAGGGCGGCGAGTTCACGCTGCCCCGCTCGGTGGTCGCAGGGATCGAGCGCGACGCGGTGGCCGCGGCTTCACGGGCTCCCGCCGTTCGCGTGACGGAAGTCCCGCTCCCGCCGCTGCCGGTGGCGCCGGCGGCATCGCTGGGACTTGCCGGGAAGCCGGAGCGCGCGCGACTGCTCCCCAACGGCGAAGTGGACCGGCGGTACCTGGACACGCTCGCCGCCCGGCTGACGTCCCCCGAGGGGGGCCCTGAGGCGGGCGATGAGGCGGGCCGCCGCGGGATCGCCGCCGCTTTCCTGGCGGCGATTGATTACGAGATGCGGCGCGACCGCGCCGGCGCCGCCTTTGCCCTCACGCAGCAGGCCGTTTCGGTCCTGCCGCTCGATCCGCACCTGATCCTCGCCTATGGCGTCCTGCTGCTGCACAAGCAACAGGTGCAGGCCGCGCGGCAGTGGCTGACGCGGGCGCGGCTGGCGGCGCCCGATTCGCCGCAGGCCTGGAAGTTTCTGGGCTTCGCTGAGTATTTCTCCGACCGCACCGATGAGGCCATCCGCTCCTGGCGCAAATCCCTGGCATTGGCCCCGGACCCGCAGGTCGCGGAGATGCTCGCCCGCGCCCAGCGCGAAACCGCCGCCGAGGCCCGCCACGACCAGACCTTCAGCAGCCACTTCATTCTGCGCTTCGAAGGCCGCCAGGTGGCGCCGGAATTCCGCGCCGAGATTCTGGCCCTGCTGGAGCGCTTCTACCAGGAGCTGGACCGCCAACTCGACGCTTCGCTGCGCGAGCCGATCCCCGTGATTCTCTACATGGACCAGATGTTTCGCGACGTGACCCGCGCGCCCTCCTGGGCCGGCGCCATCAACGACGGCCGCCTGCGCGTCCCGGTCGAGGGACTTTCCACCGTCACCCCGGAACTGGCCCGAGTGCTCAAGCATGAACTGGCTCATTCGTTCGTGTGGGCCAAGACGCGCGGCCGCTGCCCCACCTGGCTGAACGAAGGGCTGGCGCAGGCTCTCGAAGGCAGCAGCGCGCGCAGCGACAGCCGGCTGGCGGAATTCTGGTTCGCCGGACGCCGGTTGCCCTGGGCGGCGCTGCAAGGGTCCTTCATGGAACTCGATCCCCGCCTGGTCCCCTTCGCCTACGCGCAGTCGCTGGTGGCCGTTGAGTTTCTGATCGGCCGCTACGGCATGCCCGAGATCACCCGTTTCCTGGCGCGCCTCGCGGAAGGGCAGCAAGCC
Organism: Terriglobia bacterium; assembly: GCA_046714815.1. GTDB lineage: Bacteria > Acidobacteriota > Terriglobia > JAJPHL01 > JAPKYU01 > JBKKAI01. The sequence goes on from JBKKAI010000235.1 coordinate 9,948, forward strand.
CAGGCTGCGATGCAGACCGTCTACCGGATGGATTACGCCGCTCTCGAACAGGGCATCTCCGAATTGCTGCGCGGCGCGCGCCGCTAATCCTCGATTGATCCTCGCGCCCGGACCCTTTCCTTTTTCAACGCCAGTTCCAGCGCGAGGTGCTGTTGGTTCTCGCTACGATCGTCATCGCGGTTTTCCTCAACTACACCGTCATTACCGACACCGCTTTTCTAAACTAGGCCAGCCAGTTGACCAGCGCCGAATACGAGGAAGTAAAGAGCCACCTGACCAAGGGCTTCGAGATCCTGAGCCCGGTCAGCAGCTCGCTGCGGCGGGTGGTTGATATCGTACTGGCCCACCACGACAAGTACGGCGGGGGCGGTTACCGGACCACTCAGGGGACTGCCATCCCCATCGAGGCGCGTGTCCTGTCGGTGGCCGACGTCTACGATGCGTTGACCAGCGACCGTCCCTATCGCTACCAACCCGGTGCTGGGCGAGCCGCTGGCAGACACCAAGCCGGCCGGCCTGCGGCCGGTCAGTAAAGAGTTATGAGTTAAGAGTTGAAAATGAAGGTACTCGTTCCTTAATTTCTAACCTCTAACGGCTTTCCTACAGTCTGTATTTTTTGGCGTAGTGGCGGAAGGAGCGGTAGCTCATCTGCAGCAATTGGGCGGCGCGCGTGCCTACGCCGCCGGCCTGCCGCAGCGCCGCCTGAATGTAGCTGCGCTCCATCTGGGCAATGTGCTGTTCGAGGTTCAGCCCGCCGGGAGGAACCAGGGGCGGGGCGGCCGTCACCGGCGCCCCGTCCCCCGGCGCCGCGGCCGCGGGGGACAGCGGCTGTGGCGTCGTGCCAATCACCCGCTCCGGCAGCGCCTGCACCGTGATCTTCCGGCGCTTCTCCAGCGCCACGGCGCGCTCGATGGTGTTTTCCAGCTCGCGCACGTTGCCGGGCCAGTCGTAGCGCTCCAGCAACTTCATCGTCTGTTCGTCAATCTTGTGGATGGGCCGGTTCATGGCCCGCGCGAACTTCTTCAGAAAGTGGATGGCCAGCACCGGGATGTCTTCCCGGCGCTCGCGCAACGGCGGCAGCTCCACGGGGATGACGCTGATGCGGTAATAAAGATCTTCGCGGAAGGCGCCTTCGCGGACGCGCTGCTGCAGGTCCTTGTTGGTGGCGGCGATCAGCCGCACATCCACCGGCACCTCTTCGTTGGCGCCCACGGGCCGCACCAGGCGCTCCTGCAGCACCCGCAGCAGCTTCACCTGCATCGCCAGGCTCATCTCGGCGATCTCGTCGAGGAAGATCGTGCCCGTGTCGGCCGACTCGAACAGTCCTTTCTTGTTGCCGGCGGCGCCGGTAAAGGCGCCCTTAAGGTATCCGAACAGCTCGCTCTCGAGCAGCGTTTCCGGAAAGGCGCCGCAGTTCACCGAGACGAACGGCCGGTCGTGGCGTCCGCTGGTGGAGTGTACGGCGCGGGCCACCAGCTCCTTGCCGGTCCCGCTTTCGCCGGTGATAAGAATGGTGCTGTTGGTCGTGGCCACCGTCGAGATCAGGTCTTTCACCGCCTTAAGCCCCTCACTCTCGCCGAGCAGGCTCTCCAGGCCGCGCCGCAGCTCCCGCTTCAGCGCCCGGTTCTCCTGCCGCAGCGCCCGGTCTTCCACCGCGCGCTCCACCATCACCTTCAGCTCATCCACGAAATTCGGGGTCTTGATGATGTACCGGAAGGCGCCCATGTTCAGCGCCTGCACCGCGCTGTCCACCGAAGCGTAGGCGGTCACCAGGATGACCAGCGAATCGGCATAGGTCTCGCGGACCACCTGCAACACGTCCAGGCCGCTGCCCTGCGGCAGCTTGATATCGGTGATGACGATATCGTAGAAGCTCGATTGCAGGCGCTTGCACGCCGTCTCCAGCGAGTTGACGGTTTCCACCCGGTGCCCCTCCTTGCGCAACGCAATGTCCAGCATTGCGCAGATGGAGGTTTCATCGTCAACAACCAGGATGTGGGCCATAAGTCAGCGGGTAAAGGCGGGGCGCTCGGCGCCGCCCGGTTTGGGCGCATCGGCAGGCTCAGAGGGCGCCTGCGTGCCGGAAGCGGACTCCGCGGCCTCTCCCGCGCCGAGCAAGGCCGCCCGTTCGCCGGACAGCGTCGCCCCTTCGGCTGCCAGCGGCACCTCCAGCCGGAAAACCGACCCCGTTTCCGCCATCTCCGCATGCACCGTGCCCTGGTGGGCGGTGATGATTTCGTAGACGATGGCCAGCCCCAGGCCCGTGCCGCCCACAAAGGAGGACTGAAACGGCTCGAAGATCTTCTCGACGCGGCCTCCGCCGATCCCCACGCCGGTATCCTGAAAGCGGATGACGCCCCGCGCGCCCGTGTTCGACTTCGTCTTCGTCGTTTCCACGGTCAGCGTCCCGCCCTCCGGCATGGCTTTCAGGGCGTTGTCGCAGATGTTCCAGAAGACCTGCTTGATGGCGTCGGTGTCCACCTGGGCCGCCAGCGGCTCGGCGGAAAACCGCCGCTCGAACCGCACGCGCGCCGCGCCCGGATGGTTCACCACCAGCGCCAGCGTTTCTTCGAGCAGCTCGTTGAGGTCGGCCGGCCGGAACGCGTAGCGCCTCTCCCGCGAGTAGCTGAGGAAGTCGGAGATGATGCGGTCCAGCCGCTGCGATTCCTTCATCACGATCTCCACCAGCCGGCTCTGGTCGCGGGACAGCGAGCTGAGCGCGGAAAACACCTTCACCGACCCGGCGATGGAAGTGAGCGGGTTGCGGATTTCATGCGCGATCGCGCCGGCCATGCGGCCCAGCGCCGCCATGCGCTCTTTCAGTTGCACCTCGCGCGCCAGGCGCTTCAACTCCGTCAGGTCCTGGAAGAAATAGACGTGGCCCTGGCTGGCGCCGTCGGGGGTGCGCAGCTCCGACACGGTGACGCGCAGAAATTTTTCGCGCCCCGCCGGCGTGAACATCTGGATCTCCTGGCCGGCCGAATCAATCGGCACCTGGGAGAACGGCGGCAGCGCGTCGCTCAGCCTCCGGCCCACCGCCAGCGACGGCGAGAGGCCCAGGATCAGCGCGCCGGCGCGGTTGAGCAGCAGCAGGCGGCCCTCCAGGTTGGTGCTGATCAGCCCGCCGGTCATGCTGTCAATCACGTTCTGATTGAACACCTGCAGGTTCTCCAGCTCGCCGCTGGCGGCCTGCAACTGCGTGCCGGTCGTGCGCAGGTTCTCGACCAGGCTGCTCGACAGATAGGCCACCGCCAGGAACGCGAACAGGTTGGTGAAGACGCCCACCTGCAGGTTGCGCAGCACCGGCTGGTTCGAGGCGAACGAGGGAATCACTTCGTAATAGGCCAGCACCAGGATCGTGCCCGCCCCGATGAAGCTGAGGCTGGCCACCAGGTATGCCCCGGCCCGGCCCGGCAGCGAGATCGCCGCCACGATCACCACCAGTGGGTACAGAAAGAAGAAGTAGCTCTCCAGCCCGCCGCTGATGTGGATCACCGCCGTGATCATGGCGATGTCGCTGATCATCTGCAGGTACGACTGCATCGTGTAGTCGGAGGAGAGCTTCAGCAGCAGGCTGAAGAAGATGGTGAGCGCGTACCACAGCACCAGCGCGGCGACAAACCAGATCACCTGGCTCCCGGCGAACCAGCGCATGGACATCTCCGGCTGGACCAACTGCACGATGGCCAGCTCGATGCCCAGCAGAAAGGTGATGATGACGATCCGCACGCGGATCAGCCACAACAGCCACTGTTTCTGGTCTAACGCTTCCATGAAGACACCAGCCCCGCTCGGCTGGAATTATAGCAGTTGCCGCCCGCGCACGTGGCACAGGCTTTCCAGCCTGTGCGAGTTTTTCCACGCGCCCGGCAAGGCGCCGAGTGGGCCGGCGCCCGAAGGCCCATTTCAGCGTGAAGCCGCAATCCCGAAAGGCCCCTCGCCGCGCGGAATTTCTTTTGTTGGTGTGAATGGCTGTTCGCGCCAGCAACCAGGATAGGCGCGACAGCAGTCCGTCGGCGCTGCTGCGTTACAGAGGATCTATCTTTTCGACTTGCCACGGGTCAGTGATGATCGTTTACGATGGTCTTCACGCACGTGTTGAAAATGGGGCGGCCGGGGAATTGACAGCCCGCTCGACCGGCTCCGCAAGCCTGTATCCGGCGAGGCTCCCGGGGGGCTCCTCGATGCGCGCCTGAAGCAGCGGCCATTCCACAGTTACACCCATGAAGCAGGCGAAGCATAGCGAAGCAGGCGATCCAACGTCACGCCGGCCAGCAGAAAGTCCTGCTTCCTCGCCCGGAAGACCTGTTGTGTTGGGCGATCCTTTGTGGTATTCACCGTTGAAACAGGAGGCGGTCGTGCCTACAGCGATTGCTCCGAAGCGCCTGGGAACGGTTACCCTATTGGCGGTTCTTGCCGTTGCGGTGTGCCTGCTCAGCGAACCGGCTGCCGCGCAGGTCCTCTACGGAACCGTTCTGGGCAACGTGCGCGACAAGTCCGGCGGCGCGGTGCCGGGCGCGTCGGTGAACCTCACCAGCAAAGCGACCGGTCTGTCGAAGCAGACCAAAACCACCGAAGCCGGTTCCTACGTCTTTTCCGATCTCCTGCCGGGTGACTACAACATTGAAGTAGTAGCCCAGGTTTCCGCACCTCCACGCATACCGGCGTGGGCGTGGTGATTAACACGGTCACGCGCGTGGACGTGGAAGTGGACGTGGGGGCCGTCGCGGAAACGATTGAGGTGCTCGCCCAGGCGACGCCGCTGCAAACCGACAAGGCCGACGTCCACGTCGAATTGGGTAAGAAAGCGATTTCCGACCTGCCCCTGCCGCAGTACCGCAACTACCAGTCCCTGTTTGTCCTGGTGCCGGGCTCTGCGCCCCCGCGCTTCCAGAACGCCGTACTGGATGCGCCGGGACGGGCATTGACCATGGAGGTGAATGGGACGGTCCGCAATACCAACTTCACCCGCAGCGATGGCGCGGCCAACATCCAGGCCTACCTGCGCCACCACACCGTCTACGTGGAGCCGACCGAGGCCATTGAAACGGTCAGCATCGTCACCAACAGTTTCGACGCCGAGCAGGGCTTGGCGGGCGGTGCGGCAATTACGGTGGTCACTAAGTCCGGAACCAACACACTCCACGGAACGATGTTTGAGTTCCACGACAACCAGCACCTGCGGGCCCGCCACTTCTTCAACAGCGGCGCTTACCAAAGGACGCCCGCCAAGCCCAAGAGCATTAACAACATTTACGGCGCGACTCTGGGTGGGCCCATCAAGAAGAACAAGCTGTTCTTCTTCTCCAGTTGGGAGGCAACTCGCGAGCGGCTTAATTTCTCCAGCCTGTATACGGTGCCGACGGAGGCGATGCGCCGGGGCGACTTCAGTGCGTTGGGCGTCACCCTCTATGATCCGATGACCGGCGCCGCCAACGGCACAGGGCGGACTGCGTTTTCGAACGCCATGATTCCGGCGGGGCGTCAAAGCCAGGTTACGCGGAGGCTCCAGGATCCCTGGGAGCGCGGGCATCTTGCCTGGTCGCCGCGGCGACCTCCATTTAAATAACGGCGGGCGGGCCGAACGGAGCGCAACCCTCCGGGTTAGCCCGCGCTCCGGCCCGGCCCCGGCAATCTTGCAAGT
>JBKKAI010000236.1:0-2938 GCA_046714815.1 Terriglobia bacterium
CATGTACACAAAACCCAACCGACGCACCGGTTTGGCCGGTGTCCCAGCGAGGGCCGTCATGGCCGGGACCATGGCGTCCAGCAACGGCAGCGCCAGCGTGGCCCCCATGCCCCGCAGGAACGTTCGCCGAGGCAGGGCCTTCTTCGTGATGGTCATTGTGAGCTCCTCATCTGAAATGGTGTGCTGCTGACGACTCCCAGGATAAATGACGAGAAACGGAAATCTTTGGTCCGTGCCTCCCGAACGACCCGGCGGACCGCCGGGGCATCGTAATACTCCACTCGCCGGCCTAAGGCGTAAGTAAGAAGTTTTTCCGTAAAGGTGGTAAGAAAAACTTCCGGCCGGCCGAGCAAGGCCTGCTGGAGCCCGGACACGCCGTCGAACTTGCTGCCGTCGGGAAGGCCGCCGGAAGCGTCAATGGGCGTAGTTTCCTCGACGGTTCGCCAGCGGCCCACCGCGTCGTAGTTCTCCAGCGAGAAGCCAATCGGGTCCATGAGTTGATGGCAGCCGGCGCAGGCAGGATTGGCGCGATGCTGAGCCAAGCGCTCCCGCATGGTGAGCGGCCTGCCACTGCCGCTGTTCTCTCTCAGGGCCGGCACCGCCGGCAGCGGCGGCGGCGGCGGCATCCCGAGAAAATTGGCCAGAATCCACTGGCCGCGAATTACCGGCGAGGTCCGGGTGGCATAGGACGTCACCGTCAGAACGCTGCCCTGGCGGAGCAGCCCGCCTCGGACACCGGCCAAACCAGCGCCGGGCGCTGGTTCTGGCTTCTCGCCAAACGTGATGCGCCGGAAGCGGCTGCCGTACACGTTCGGAATTCCGTAATGCCTGGCGAGGCGTTCGTTGACGAACGTGTAGTTCGCCTTCAGCAAGTCGAGCACGTTCCGGTCCTCGCGCATGATGCTCACGAAAAAGAGCTCGGTTTCCTGCCGGAAGGCCCGCCGCAGATTATCGTCGAAGTCCGGGAACAAGCGCATGTCGGGAGCCACCGCCGCCAGATTGCGCAAGTACAGCCACTGCTCGGCAAAGTTGTTCACCAGGGCCCGCGAACGGCCATCCGCCAGCATCCGCCGCACCTGTTGTTCGAGTACCGCGGGCGTTTTGAGTTTGCCCTGAATGGCCAAATCGAGCAATTCGTCGTCCGGAATACTGCTCCACAGGAAGAATGACAGCCGGGATGCCAACTCCAGGTCGCTGACGCGATAGGCCGTATTCGGCGCGACGCCGGCAGGGTCCTGCTCGACGCGGAACAGAAATTCCGGACTCACCAGCACCGCGCGCAAGCCCATTTCGATCCCCGCCTGGAATCCCCCTTCGGCCCGCGCGTCTTTATAGAACTTCAGCGGGACCTGCAAATCCGCCTCGCTCACGGGCCGCCGATAGGCGCGGCGCAGCAACGCCGCAAAAATGCGTTGGGCGCAGCCTTCTTCCACTTCTGGCTCCGCCGGCCGGCAGGCAAGAATCCGGCGGCGGCTGGGCGTGTCCCCGGGGCCCGCCGCCTCATAAGGGCCGGTGATCGAGATCGAGTATAGGGCCGGCTGAATTCGGGGATGCCGGTCCATATTGAAGTGCGCCTGGTACGGCTGCCGCTCGGTTTGGAGCAGCGCCGAGGGCTTCTTCAGAAATGCGACGCCGAGCGCATGCGGACCGGCCTTCACCGGGATGCGGATTTTGAGGTCCTTGTCCACGAGGTAATGATCGTTACCCGGCGGCGGCTTCACCGTGAACAAACGCGCCCGGCCGCCATCCAACGTCAGTTCCACCTCGTGGGGCTCGCTCATGCCCTCCACGTGCTCGTTGCGGTCGCGCGCCAGCCGAAGCTGGATTTCGTACTCTCCGTCCAGCGGGAAGGTGTAGGGAACCAATGCTCCGCCTCGCGTGCCGAACGGAAGCTCGTCGAAGTGCTCCTCTTGTGTGAGGTCCGGCGGAAGGACGATGGTGGCGCCTCCCGGGGAACGGCTGGGACTCCCGAGCGCCAGGCGGCTGATCTTGCGCGCCGCCGACAGGTATCGCTCCAGTAACATCGGGGAGAGATCCCCGACCGTCGCGTTGTCAAAGCCATGGCTGGACTCGTCGTTCGGCAGCAGCGAGGCGACTTCGACATCAATCCCCAGAAGATCGCGGATGGCGTTTCGGTATTCGGTGCGACTGAGCCGCCGAAAGGTATCCGTTCGGCCGGCATTAGGCCTGGCCGCCGCCGCGCTGTCCAGCGAGGTCTCCAGCGAGGAGACCATCGCGGCGTATGTGCGCTCGTCCGGACGCGGCATTCCGGCGGGCGGCATATAACGGGCACGCAGCTTCCGGACGACCTTCTCCCACTCTTCCGGGTGCCGGTTCACGTTGTCGAGGCTGATTGTGTCGAGCGCCAGTCCCCCGGATTTCACCCCGTTGTTATGGCAGCCGACGCAATACTGCTGGACGGCGGCACGCTCGGGTGATGGGACCTGTGGAGGCGGACCGCCCCCGACACCGATAGAGCCGGCGGCCACGAACAGGACCGGCATCAAACGCGAGATACCAAGCACCCGGTGATTCACTTGCGAGGGACCCTCCGGCTAACTCCCGTTAGTATAGTGGTTTTCTTTGCCCAAAGCAGCTACCTTGCGGCCCCTTGCCCAGCCTGTTCCGCCTGTTATCTGCAGGTGGAAGCAGGCAGTCTGGGGCCCGGTTGGAGGACAAGATACCCTGTCCGCCTCGAAATCGCCGTGGCGACCGGGGAATGACACGAGACCGGTTTGAGAGATATCCTGCTTTCCACCTTACAATCTCATTATGACATACGCTGTCAAGAGTTTTGCCTGTTTTCCACCTGCAGATAACAGGCGGAACAAGCTGGGCAAGGGGCCGCAAGGTAGCTGCTTTGGGCAAAGAAAACCACTATACTAACGGGAGTTAGCCGGAGGGTCCCTCGCAAGTGAATCACCGGGTGCTTGGTATC
>JBKKAI010000237.1:0-3930 GCA_046714815.1 Terriglobia bacterium
GGTGCCCCAAATTTTGGGGGGGCCTAGGGGGGGTGGGCCTTTAAACCGGGGCCCCACCCCCCCCCCACTCCATATTCGACGGAAGTGTACCTTACGCCGGTGCAAAACTCACGGAGGCAACCCAATGACCGAAACGACACAGCAGTACACTGCTCGCCTGCTTGGATACGCGGAAGATAAAGGGGCCCGAGGCGCCGATAGTAAAGGCGCCCTGGCCATCCTGCGCGCCACGGTAAAGGCGCTCGATCGGCTTACCCGTGGCCTTAGCCGGAAGCAGCTTGCCAAGCGCCCGGCGCCGGACAAGTGGTCCATCACCGAAATTCTCGGCCACCTGGCCGAGGACGAGATCGCGATCGCCTGGCGCATCCGGATGATCCTGAGCGCCAACGGCACGCCGCTGCAGGGCTTCAACGAAAAAATCTGGGCGGCGAACGCCGACTACCAGAACCAGGATCCGCATCGGCAGATCGAGCTGCTGCGCGTGCTGCGCGAAAGCAACCTGGCGCTGCTCCAGTCCATTCCGGCGAAGTTGTGGGACAACTACGGGATGCACGAGGAGCGGGGCAAGGAAACGCTGCGCCACTATGCAAAGCTGTGCGCCGGCCACGACATCAACCACATCCTGCAGATCGAGCGGGTGGTGAAGGATCTGAAGCGATAGCACGGGCGAGACCGCCCTGCTACGGGATCTCGGCGAAGGCGCGCACCGGAAACGATGAGCCGCGCACGATGCGCAGTGGCACGGCGTAGAATCGGAAGCCGCCGCGCGGCAGCGCCATCAGGTTGGCGAGGTTCTCCGCCACGAGGATATCGGCGCCGAGCAGCCGCGTGTGCGCCGGACGCACCGGGTCCTGCGTATTATCCACGTTCCAGAAATCCACACCCACCAGCATGGCCCCGGCGCGCGCCAGGCGCTCTACGCACTCCTGGGCGAGGTACGGACCAGGCTCCCAGTAGGCGTCCGTCCCCCAACGGCGGTCCCATCCAGTCCGGATCAGCACGGCGTGTCCGGACAACTCGGCGTCCTCGCTGGCGATGGTAACCGCGCGGCCATCCGCCGGCACGGCGTCGAGCGCCAGGCCCGGCAGGCCCGCGACCTTCTCGAGAGGCACCTGGCTCAGGTCCGCCTTGTCCGGATAGCGATGAAACGGGCTGTCCAGGTAGCTGCCTACGTTGCAGGGCATGTCCACCTTGCCCAGGTAAAACTCGGCCTTGCCGTCATAGCGCGGGCGCGATTGGGCGTGATCGAGCACCGCGCCGATGGTCGGGCGCGGCAGGCCGGGATACGGCGCCATCCCGTCTTCGAGTGCGTGACTGAGCTCCACGAATTGAATCATTGACGTTGGATGATTGACGATTGAAGATAACCGCGTCAACCTCCGATTCCTGGGAGCGCAGGCGTCCCGCCCGCTCCGAAGCGGACGCACCCGGGGCGGGCAAGATGCCCGCGCTCCCAGGAATCGAGGCCGGAACCGATGCCTGAATTGACGCGCAGAGATTTCGCCGGCGGCCTTGCCGGTGCAGCCGCCTGGCAGCGGGGCGGCCTGCGCCGCCGGCCCAATTTCCTGTTCTTGATCGCCGACGACCATGCCGGCTACGTGTTGGGCGCCGCGGGCAACCGGCGGGCGCGCACACCCAATCTCGACCGGTTGGCGGCGGAGGGCGCCCGTTTCTCGCGGCACTTCTGCAATTCGCCGGTCTGCACGGCCTCGCGCCAGTCGTTCTTTACCGGCCAGATGCCGCATACGGCCGGCGTCACGCGGCTGCCCACACCGCTGGCCGAAGACAAACCGACGCTGGCGAAACAACTGAAGGCGGCGGGCTACACCACGGCGGTCTTCGGAAAAATGCACTTCAACCGGCCGGCCGCGCCGGGGCTGCACGGCTTCGATTCGATGATGACCGAACGCGAAGTGGCCACGGCGTGGATCGCGCGCGGAGGACAGAAACCTGTCCCGGCCGACATCCGGACGCAGGCGCTGCCCTGGCGGCCATTCCGGGACCCCGCGCGCGTCTGGCTCAACGCCGGCAAGCTGCCCTATCCGCGCTACGACCAGGAGATGAAAAGCAGTTTTGTCGCGGAACTGGCGAACCGGTTTCTCGACGAGCATCGCCAACAGCCATTCGCGCTGTGGGTGAGCCTGACCGAGCCGCACTCGCCGTTCGATTTTCCCGTGGAAGACCGCGATGCCCACCAGGCGGCGGATTTCACCGTACCGCCCGTGGGCCCCGAGGACGCCTGGCAGATTCCGCTGATCTTTCGTGGCCTCAGCGACAGCGAAAAGCGCGGGATCATCGCGTCTTACTACACCTCGGTATCCTTTCTCGACCGCAGTATCGGACGCATTCTGGGCCACCTCCGCGAGCTCGGCCTGGAGAACGAAACCTTCGTCGTCTACACGGCCGACCACGGGTACAGCCTCGGACAGCACGGCCGCTTCGAGAAGCACTGCGGCTACGACGCGGCGCTGCACGTCCCGCTGATCATGCGCCTTCCCGGGAGCCCGGCCGCAACGCCCCCTCCGGCGCGCATCCAACGCGGCCGCGCGGTCCACGACCTGAGCGAGCACGTGGATGTCACCGCGACCATTCTCGATGTCCTGGGCGCCGGGCCCATGCCCATCCAGCATGGCCAGAGCCTGCGCCCGTATCTCGAGGGCCGGCGGCCGCCGGGGCCGCGCAACCATGTCTTCTCCGAGTACCTGGAAAACGAAGAGGCCTTCATCCGCACGGCGCGGCATAAGTTCATCTTCTGCTCCGGAAAACGCGAGCGCGGCGATGGATACAAGACCGAAAATCCCACGCCCGGCCGCTACGTCCGCCTGTATGATTTGATCCGCGACCCGGGAGAGCTTACGGACCTCGCCGCGCGCCATCCCGATATCGTGGCGAGGCTGGAAGGCCTGATGGTCGAGCGGTTCCGCAAGACGCACCCCGAGTCGGCGAACGAGCCCAGAGGCATGAGCACAGAGGAGGCCATCGAATGGTACCTTCGACCTCGCGATGTCTGACGTTGGCGCTACCAGCGTTGCTGCTGACCGCGGCGCCCGTTTTCGCGCAGGCGCCCGCCGCACCGGGGCCCGAGCGCCCGCCCATCCGATACGCAGTTACGCCCCCGCAGCGCCCGCCGGCGCCGCCGGCCGCCGCCCTGCCGGCGCTGGTTTCGCCGGAGGCGCACTCCGACCTGCGCGTCACGTTTCGATTCCGCGCGCCGAACGCCAAAGAGGTGAAGGTCGGCGGTGACTTCGGCGGGGCCCAGGCCGGCGGCGCCCAGGCCATGACCCGCGACGCCGACGGCGTGTGGACGCTGACCACCGGCCCACTCCAGCCCGATATTTACTACTACACGTTCACGGTGGACGGCGTCAGCCTGACGGACCCGTCCAATCCGCGGCTCAAGACCGGCGTGCGCTCCTCACAAAGCGTGCTGCGCATCGCCGGCGACGGCAATGCCATCTGGGACGAGAAGCCGGCGCCGCGCGGCGTCCTGCACATCCACAGCTACCGGTCGAAAACGCTCGGCGACTGGCGCCGCTTCTACGTCTACACGCCACCCGGGTACGACAGCGATCCCAGGGCGCGGTTCCCGGTGATGTACCTGCTCCACGGCGCGGGCGACGATGAATCCGGCTGGACGTCGGTTGGCCGCGCCGACGTCATCCTCGACAACCTCTTCGCCGACAAGCAGGCCCGGCCGATGGTGGTGGTGATGCCCTTCGGGCACGCCGTGCCGTTTTCCACGCCGCGTGGCGGAACCGGATGGCTGAACGAGAATACACGCAAGTTTGAAAGTGATCTTCTGAACGACGTGATGCCGGAGGCCGAGGGCCGTTATCGCGTCCATCGGGATGCGCGCAACCGCGCCATCGCCGGGCTCTCGATGGGCGGTGGGCAGGCGCTGATGATCGGCCTGAGCCACCTGGACCAGTT
>JBKKAI010000238.1:0-3406 GCA_046714815.1 Terriglobia bacterium
GTCACGAACGGCGTGCATGAATACGGCGAAGGGGAATCGCCGTTCCGGCAGGGCGGGTAATCCGACAGCCCCCAAAAAAACGGCGAGCCGAAGCTCGCCGTCGTTTCCTCCCTTAACCGATTACCACTTCGCCGTCAGGCCGATGAACACCGTGCGGCCGAGCGTGTCATACGCCGACGGGAACGTGTTTCCGTTACCGTAGCTCGACGGGCCCGCAAGACCTCCACCAACGATCGGCGGGTCCTTGTCAGCTATGTTGTTGATTCCGCCCCGAATCGTCAATGACTTGTCGATGGCCCATGACGCAGCGATGTCAACATAGTTCCGCGCGGCCAGCTCGCGATCGCTGTTCGGCGTGATGCCGCTCAGATCGGGGTCGCCACTCAAGAACTCATTCTGTACTTTCGAAACGTGACGCCAGGTCAACGCCAGATCGACGTTCCAAGGGCTAGTCCAGGTTACGCGAGCCTTGTGGCGATACTTCGGCAGCGGGATGCCGCACTGCGGACCGACGAACCCGGCGCAGTCGAACTTGCCGAGACCCCTGAGGGGCTCGAACTCCCATTTATTGAGCCAACTGCCGTTGTAATTGAAGTTCAGGCTGCCAAACCGTCCCACCCGCTGCAGATAATTCAGCGCGAGGTCGACCCCCTGCACCTTGTACCCTCCAAGGTTGTCATTCAACGCAACAACCCGGCCGACAGGCAATATCCACAGCGTGCCCAATGCGTCTCGCTGCACCAAGTTACAGAAGGCGCCGGTGTTGAAGCATTGCGTCAGGAGCGTTGTCGGAGGCGCATTGTCGATCGCGCCATCAATCGTGATGCTCCACCAATCGAGCGTCCCCGTAAGATTCCTGATCGGCTCGAACACCAGACCCACGGTGTAGGTGTCGGCTTCCTCCGGCCTCAATGCAGGGTTGCCGCCTTGCAGGAAGTTGTACTGGCCTGCAGGGTTGTCAAGCAACGGCGAACCGACTTGCGCCGCAGCGAGCCCGGTTCGCGCGCACGCCGCAGTCAGCGCAGCCACTGTCCCGGCCGCCGTTGCTGCGGTAAGAGCATCAGGCCCGCACGGATCGGCGGTCAGGTCAAACAGGTTGTTGCCTTGGCCCAGGAACAGCTCAGTAATGTTCCCATGGCGAACCGCGTGCTGGTAGCTTCCGCGCAGCCGGTAGTTCCTAACCGGTGCCCACTCCGCGCCAAATCCATAGGTGTTGGTCTTGATGCCAGTGTTGTAGGCCGAATGGCGATAACTACCGTTGATGCTGAGCAAGTCCGCAAACGCCCTGCCTTCGATCAGCGGAATACGCGCTTCGGTATACCACTCGTTCGCCGTGACCTTGCCCGCCACGCCGAGCGTTGCACCCCCCTGCCCCGCGCCGTCGCCAGTCGACAAGGCCGTATCGACCTCGAGCACGAGTCTTTCCTTGCGACGCTCGAGGCCGAACACGAAACCGACGCCGTTCTTCGCCCAGGGCGTCTTCAGCCCGTAGTTTCCGAGATCGGCCGTCAACGTCCCGCCTTGCACCTGTTGCTGCGTCGACCCGTTGGAAAGAAGCGGTATCTGCAGATAGTTGAGCGAGGCGGCGGTGACTCCGCCCAGGCGCCAGATGTCATACGGCACGCAAGCCGGGTCGGTCCCGTTGACCACCGACGCGCAGGTTGGAACCCCGCCAACCGAAACCACATCCAGCGCACGCAGGCTGCGGCTGATCGAAAAATCGTTCCGGTAGGTGCGGGACATCAGTGCGCGGCTGGTCTGCGCGAAGAGGTCGTAGTTCCAATGCTTGAAAACTTCCCCCTTCATGCCGAACACCATCCGGTACGACGAATGGCGGATGTCATCCTGGCGCCCACCGCCCTCGATGTTGCGGCGGCCGAGCAGGAGGTCAGCAGTCGTGTTACTTCCGATGGGACCCAACCCCAAATCTGCTCTCCACGCGTTCGAAATCAGAGGGTTCTCGGAACTGACCGTGGCGGGCCCAAGGAAGAAGCCGCTGGGCGCGATTTGCGAGAGAGTATGATCGGTGTGAAATCCGAGCTCCGTATAGACGCGCGCCTTCGGATCCACATCGAGGTGCGCGAACGCGCTGAACATGTACTTTTCGGACGGGCGCTGGTAGTAGTTATAGGGCCCGAAGTTGAACTGATCCGTCGCTGCGACGAAGGCTCGCGTGTTGCCGGCCGCATCCGCGACCGTTCGCGACGGCCCCAGGCCACCCAGCGTGATGAAGCGACCCGGAAAGCTCGTAGAGGAACCGAGGCACGTAAGCGTCGGCCCTCCGTTAAGGGAGCACGCGCTGAAATCGCGCGACGCCTGCAGGACCGGGTCCTCCCGCTTGTATTGCAGGAACACCGTCGCGTTACCTTTGCCGTTGGCAAAGTTGCCGCCCAGCGTCATGCTGATGTCATGGACATCGCCGTCCGATGCGACGTCGTTCGGCACCACGAATTGCTGCGCGTTCGTCAGCGAGCGGGCACGCACGGTATCTGCAATCCCATGCGGGTTGTTCTGCTGGTGGTTGTAGAAGCTGTGGTTGACGTCGATCCGCAGGCCCTCGAACTTGTCGTTCATGATGAAGTTGATGACACCCGACATCGCGTCTGAACCGTAGATCGCCGAGGCGCCACCGGTAAGCACTTCCACGCGCTGGATCAGCGGAACCGGAATCTGGTTCAGGTCCGGGGAATACCCGCCCTGCCTGGGAGAGCCCGGAACCATGCGGCGTCCATTAATGAGCACCAGATTACGATCCGGTCCGAGGGCGCGCAGGTCGACCGTTGCCGTCCCCGTCGAGCCGTTGGACACATAGGCACCCTGGTTCTGATACGCCTGAGGCAAGTTTCTGAGCAGATCCTCTGCCTTGCTCAAGCCGTCCATCTTGATGTCCTGGGCGGTCAGCGTGCTGACCGGGGTCACGCCCTCGGTCGTCAGCTGCGGCAACCGCGAACCGGTAATTTCGACGCGCTCGACCGGCGCCTGTGCAACCTGCTGCCCGTAGGCAACCTGCGCTGCCAGCATCGCGATCGCGATTTCGGTGGCGATGACGACAGGCTTTCTGGAAAACGCCGAGCTCCTTCCGCTGATTCTTTTGCTCACGGCTGGCCCCCCTGTTGGATTTAACGACGTTGGCATTATGCGTTCTTCTTTTCGCGCGACGGAACAAACGCCTGCCGCTCCCCTCTAATGCGCGCGCCCTTGTTGCAAATTCGCGACGGCGTTTTGATGCGATGCAGCATCGATCCGACTGCTGTCCGTCGGCCCTTTGAGCGGCCTGTCCGGCCAATCCGAATGTTCGCCGCATCCGGCACACGTCAGCCCGCCAGAGTGGATAATCGCGCCCTTCTCGGGGCGAACAGGCAGGTCAATGAGCAGGCGGGCAACTTGGTGGATCCTCGCGGGCGTC
>JBKKAI010000239.1:0-3890 GCA_046714815.1 Terriglobia bacterium
TCCAGTTATGGGAACGCAACCGCGCCGCACGCGCCGCAGCCAATTCCGCCGCCCCCGCCGCCGCCAGCGCCGCCTCGGCAGGGCCGCGGTTTTTCGCGGCTTCGCTGGCTGTTTCGTTTGTGGCGGGATTCGCCTCGTCGCTGGCCCAGCTTGGCAGCGGCTTTCTTTCGCTTTACCTCGTCCGCCTGGGAACGGCGAAGACCGCCATCGTGCCGACGCTGAACCTGACTTTCTTTTTCACCAACCTGCTGAAGATTGGCCTCTACATGCATTACGATCTGATCACCACCGACACCTGGATCGCCGATGCCTGGCTGGCTCCGATCTCGCTGGCCGGGGGCTTTGCCGGCGTGGCCGCCAACCGGCGCCTGAGCCAGCGCGCTTTCGAGAATGCGCTGCTGGCCTTCGCCCTGATCTCCGGCGCCGCCCTGCTGCTCAAGTGACCAACAGTGGGGCGGGCCTTCAGGCCCGGTCGCCGCGGCGCCCGTCCCGCCGGCTTTGCGACACGCGAAATTCAGGCCGGCCTGGAGGCCGGCCGCGGCTCTGGAGAGCCGCCCCACAACTCCATCTGCATGATCTATCAGCGGCGCAGCGCTGTGGCGAGCCACTCGACCAGCTTGCGCTTGTAGCCCTGCCACTCTGGGCGGCCTTCCCAGTTTTCGAGGCCGTGCGGCGCGCCCTCGACCAGGTAAAGTTCGTGACGCGCGCCAACGTCTTTCAGGCGCCGCGCGTACTCGACGGCCTGCGCGTAGAGGCGCTCGTCGGTTCCCTGGATCAGCAGCATGGGCGGCAGGCCGCGGTCGGCATGAGTCAGCGGCGAGTATTCTCTCAGCAGCTCGCGCGCGGCATCGTCAAGCGGCCGCGGCCCGAACAGGCGCGGCAGCAACGGGCGCGCGCCGGCCTCGGCCGCCAGCGGCAACAGGTTGTAGACGCCGTAGAACGACACCACGGCGTCGGGCCGGCAGCCGGTGCGATCCACGACGTCGGGCGCGGCGGCGTTGCCCTCGCAGGGGCGCGACGCCACCTGCGCCACCATCTGCCCGCTGGCCGATTCGCCGAGGATGGCGATGCGCCGCGGGTCCACGCCGAAGCGCGCGGCGTTGTGCCGCACGAAACGGATGGCGCGCCGCAGGTCATCCAGCTGTTCGGGATGGCGCACCGAGGGCGTCAGGCGGTAGTCAATCGAGAACCAGGCGAATCCGGCTTTGGCCAGCGGCTCGAACAGCGGCGCGATGTAGGTGACCTTGTCGCCCGCCTCCCAGCCGCCGCCGTGGGCGATGATCACCGCCGGATGTGGGCCGGACCCGGGCGGAATCCAGGCATCGAGCCGCAGTCCCGGGGCATACTCGATATCTTTGAGCAGCCTCCCGGAATGAGGGGCAGCCGGCGGGGCAGCCGGCGACACCCGGAACGAAAGCTCCGGGTTGGGCGGCGGAGCCGCGGGCATGCCCAGGCGGGCGCGCAACCAAGGCACAAGCTCCGCCTTGTAATGCTGCTGCTCGGGGCGCCAGTTCTCGAAGCGGTGAATCGCGCCTTCCACGACGTAGTAAAGGCAGGCGCCCTTGGGATTCGCCTTTGTACCGCCGCCCACGCGGATTGCGTCGCAGAAGCGCATCGCGGTGGCCGGCGGCACGTCGCGGTCGCCCGCGCCGTGAATCACCAGCGCCGGCGGGAGGTTCGCCAGGTGAAGCGATGCCGTGGGTGGCGAGCGGTCGGGGAAATCGCCGCCGAGCGCGACCAGGCCGCGATACACGCCGTGGTTCTCGGCCGCTTCGAGCGTCGCCATCGTCACGCCGCTATCTTCGCCGATGAGCGCCAGGCGCGCGGCGTCCACGCGCAGCTTCGGGGCGTGGCAGCGGATGAAGCGCAGCGCTTCGGCCACATCGTCCTGAGAAGCCATCGGGTTGTGCGGTTCGACCCTGTAGTCGAGCGAGAACCAGGCGATGCCAGCCTTGGCCAGCGGCTCGAAAAGCTGTGTAACGTGCGCGACACGGCTGCCGCGTTTCCACCCGCCCCCGTGCAGGATCACCGCCGCCGGGTGCGGCCCCGGGCCGGGCGGAACATACGCATCGAGTGCCAGGCGTTGCCCGCCGTCCACACGGTACGCCACATCGCCCATCGCGCCGGGAACCACGTAGTTGCCGTCGGCATTGCCCACCACCCACGGCCGCCCGCACGGCTGCTGTGCCGACACGCTCGCCGACACCGTGGCGCCCATCAACCTTTCGTCAACGGCGCTTTCGTCAACGGCGCTTTCGTCAGCGGCGCACAAAGCCACAAACGCCAAAAGAACGGCCTTGCCTGGCGCCTTTGCGGCCGTGGTGAACATCAGCGGCGGTAGAGGTAGAGGGTGTGGCTGGAACCAGTGCCGTCCTCGACGGGATGTGTCGAGGCGGGCGTCCAGCCGGGAACGGTGAAGTCGTGGGAGATGACGCGCGCGCCGGGCTTGAGCTGCTTCTCAAGTATGGGTCGCAGCTTCTCGTTAGCGCTGGTCAGCAGGTAGAGCGTCACCACGGTCGCCGGCGAAATGTCCTGCTCCAGCATGTCACCGTGGATCACTTTTACCTTGTCTTCCAGCTTCAGGTCCTTGATGCGTTCCGCGGTCTGCTTGTAGAGGTCGGGATCGAGCTCGACGCCGACGGATTTGGCGCCGAACTTCCGTGCGGCCATGATGATGATGCGCCCGTCGCCGCAGCCCAGATCATAGACGGTATCGTCCGCTGTCACCTTGGCAAGGGCCAGCATCTGCTCGACCACGGCCTCGGGCGAAGGCACAAACGGCGCCAGGCGAACGCCGGTTGGGCTGGCCGGCCGTTCGCGGGCCACATCTTCGGTGTTGTAAACGCGCTTGGCTTTCTGCCCTTTCCTGGCCTTCTGCCGCGGGACGTCGCCGATCTGCGGCGCGGCAAACGCCGTGCCTACCGCCGCCAGAAGAAAAATCGCAAAAAGCGTTCGTCGGATCATCATTGCGCCCTCCATTGCCGGCTCCCGCGAGGGATCAGCGTCCCGACCCGCGCCGCGCGTTCAGCCGCGCCAGCTCGGCGGCGAACAGCGGGTTGGCGGGGAATTCGGCCCGCAGTTCTTCGAGCAGCCGCGCCGATTCGGCCGGACGCTTCTCGCGCAGGTGAACCACGGCCAGCAGGATCTTCGCGTAAGGCCGCAGATAGCGCCCGCGCGCGGCCGCCAGCCGCAGTTGCTCGACGGCGCGGCTCTTTTCACCTTCCACCGAATCGAAGCGTACCACCCATCGCACGTAAAACGGCAGACTGCCCACCAGGTATTCGGTGAAGCCGCTGGCGGTCCAGGCATCGTAGGCCGAAGGGTTGAGCTTGAGCAGGGTCTGCGCGCTGCGATTGGACTTTTTGAACAGCGGCAGCGAGGCCAGCGGGCGCTTCTCCACCAGGTTCAGGTAATCCGCCTGGGTGGCGTAACTGATCGTGAGCGCCAGCAGCGCGTCCTGATCGCGCGGCTCAAGGGCCAGGCGCGCCTGGGCCTTGGTTTCGGCGCGGCGCGCTTCCTCGTAGAAGAGGGTGCGCAGCCGTTGATCCGGCTTCGCGCCAGACTTTGCCGAGAGCTTCTCGTCGTCCTTGAGAAACTCGCCCTCGAGGACGCCCAGGCGGTTCAATTCCTGGAAGAGGTAGGCGCTGGCATGGCAGGCAGGACCGAGCGCGTCGTCCGGGTGTTCCTTAACCCAGCGGGCGAAGGCCGCATGCGCCTGGTCAAACTGCAGGCTGTAGAGCGCCTGGAAGCCGATGTCCAGGGCATTCTGCAATGCCGGTGCGCCGGCCGGCCCTTGCGGGATGGCAGCGCCGGCCGGGGCTACGGCGGGCTGCTGCGCGCCGCCCGGCCGGGGCCAGGCGGCAACAACCAGCAACAGCATGGCCGCCCCC
>JBKKAI010000240.1:0-3444 GCA_046714815.1 Terriglobia bacterium
CGGAAGTACGAGCCGGTGGCGATGAGCGGCCAGGCCCCGGTCGTCTGGCAGCGCGCCGAAGGCGCGCAGGTCTACGACCCCTGGGGCAACTGCTGGCTGGACTGGAGCTCCGGCGTGCTGATCACCAACGCCGGGCATGGCCGCGCCGAGATCGCCGAGGCGGTGCGCGCACAGGCCGCGGCCGGGCTGCTGACCAATTACTGCTTCCCCAGCGAGCTGCGCGCGCGGTTGGTCGAGCGGCTGGCCGGATTGCTGCCGGAGCCGCTGAAAAAGATTTTCCTGCTGACCACCGGCTCGGAAACCACCGAGTGCGCCATCAAGCTGGCGCGCACTCACGGCCGCCGTGCCGGGGGTTCGGACAAGATCACCATCGTCTCCTTCGAAAACGCATTTCACGGCCGCACCATGGGCGCGCAACTGGCCGGAGGCATTCCCGCGCTGAAGGAATGGATCGCGCGCCCTGACCCTACGTTCGTGCAGGCGCCGTTCCCCGACGGTTTCCGCACCGAGGACACCACGCTCGCCGGCTTCGAGCGCTCGCTGGGGGAACAGGGTGTCCGCCCGCAGCAGGTGGCCGGCGTGATGATGGAAACCTACCAGGGCGGCAGCGCGGCCTTCGCCCCGGCCGAATACGCACGCGACTTGGCCGCCTGGTGCCGCCGCCACAACGTGGTGCTGATTTTCGACGAAGTGCAGGCCGGCTTCGGCCGCACCGGCAAGCTGTTCGGCTTCGAGCATTACGGCGTGGTCCCCGACATCGCCTGCTTCGGCAAGGGCATCAGCAGTTCACTGCCGCTGGCGGCGGTGGCCGGACGCGCCGACCTGATGGACCAGTACCCTCCGGGCAGCATGACCAGCACGCATACCGGCAACCCGCTCTGCGTGGCCGCGGCCCTGGCCAACATTGACTTGATCGTGAACGAAGACCTGGCCGGGAACGCGGCGCGCGTGGGCCGCGGGCTGCACGATCATCTGCGCGCCATCGCCCGCGACTTTTCCGAAATCGGCGTAGTGCACGGCGAGGGACTGGTGGCCGGCCTGCCGATGGTGAAGCCCGGGACCAGGGAGCCCGACGCCGACCTGGCTTGGGACATCGTGCAACGCTGCTTCGAGAAAGGCCTGCTGATGTTCTCTCCTGTCGGATTCGGCGGCGCAACCGTGAAGATCGCGCCGCCGCTGATGACCACCGCCGAGATGGCCCAGGAAGGCGCGGGCGTGCTGCGCGAGGCGGTGGCCGAAGCGGTCGGCGCCGTCGCCGCCGTTGGCCCGGCGGCCGCCGCCGGGCAGGTGCGCGCATGAGCCGCCGCGGCTTTCCCTGGCTGCCTCCTCCGCCCGTGCTGCTGATCGGCGGCGGCATGATCAGCCGCGAGGTGATCCTGCCGACGCTGTTCCAGCTTCGCCGCCAAAACGTCGTCGGCGATGTCATGGTCTGTACGCGCCGCGCCGAAACCGTGGCCGCGTTGCGCGCGGAATTTCCCGACAAGGAATTCTCGGCCTATCCCGACCCCGCCCAGGGCGACCCCGAGGCCGATCCGGACGGCTGGCGAAAAGCGATCGAACAGGCTGATCCCGGCACCGCCGTGCTGGTCGCGACTCCGGACCACTTCCATACCGAAGTGGCGCTGGCGGCCATCGAGCGCGGCCTGGACCTGGTGGTGCAGAAGCCGCTCTGCCTGAAAGTGGCCGACGCGCACGCCATCGCCGGCGCGGCCCGGCGCAACGGCATCTATGTCACCACCGACTACCACAAGCGCCACGATCCGGCCATACGCGGGGCGCGCTACCGCTTCCGCCGCGGCGACCTGGGGCAGATGCTGCACGGCCACGCCTGGATCGAAGAGAAGCGCGAGATGCCGCTGAAGAACTTCAAGCTCTGGGCCGTCCAGAGCTCGCCGTTTGAATATGTCGGCGTGCATTACGTGGACGCCTATCACTTCATCACCGGGCTGAAGCCGCGCCGGGTGGCTGCCTTCGGCCAGAAAAAATTCCTGCCCGGCCACGGCCTGGACGCCTTTGACGCCGTTCAGGCCACCATCGAGTGGGATGACGGCTCGGCATTCTGGATACAGACGGCGTGGGTGTTGCCGCAGTCCAACAGCGCGCTCACCAACCAGGGACTGCACCTGCTCGGCACCGAGGGCGAGTACTGGGCCGACCACAAGGATCGCAACTGCCGCTTCGTCACCGAGCGCGGCGGATACGAAGATTACAATCCGAATTTCTTCAAGGCCTTCGATAGCTGGCAAGGCGGCTCGGAAGTGGATTACCAGGGCTACGGCTACCGCTCACTCGCCCAGGGAATCGAGGACATCCGCGAAATCCGCTCGGAAGTCGCGGGCCTGAGCCCGTCGGAGGCCGTCGAGCGCCGCCTGGAGATTCTCGACCGGCTGGGGCCGAACCGCCCACTGCCGGAACAGGCGCTGATTGGAACGGCGGTGAATGAGGCGGTGCGCCTGAGCATCGAGAACGGCAACCGCTTTGTCGGGTTCGGCGAGGGCATGTATCCTTCCCTCATCAATTACTGAGAAAGGGCTTCGGGGGGCCTGGATTCTGCCGGAAAACAGTTCATCTCTATCGGGCCGGGTTGCCGTCGTCACCGGCGCCAGCCGCGGCATTGGCAAAGCCATCGCGGCGGCGTTCGTCGCCGCCGGAGCGTCGGTGGTGCTGGTGGCGCGCGATACGGGCGCGCTGGAAGGCGCCGCGTCGGAGATGGCTGGCGCCAGCCGCATGCTCATCCACTCCGCCGACGTCACCCAGCCCGACGCGGTGGACGCGCTGGCCCGGCGCGTGCTCTCCGAGTTCGGCCGCGCCGACATCCTCGTCAACAATGCCGGCATCAACATCCGCAAGCCCCTTCAGGAATTCTCTGTCGCCGAATGGCAGTCGGTGGTGGCCGTGAACCTGTTCGGGCCCATGCTCTGCTCCAGGGCGTTTCTCGCCCCGATGGTCGAGCGCTCCTACGGGCGGATCCTCAACATGGCCTCGATCATGGCCACCGTCGCGCTGCCCGGACGCAGCGCTTATTGCGCCAGCAAGGCCGGGCTGGTGGCCATGACCCGCTCCCTGGCGCTCGAATTGGCGCCGCACGGCGTCACCGTCAATTCCATCAGCCCGGGCCCCTTCGCCACCGAGATGAACCGGCCGCTGATCGAGGATCCGGTGAAGAACGCCGAGTTCCTCGGCAAAATCCCGGTGGGGCGCTGGGGACGCGTCGAAGAGATCGGATCGCTGGCCGTCTTCCTCGCCTCGGAAGCCTCCGGCTTTATCACCGGCGCCGACATCCTGATTGACGGCGGCTGGACAGCGCAGTAAAGCAGTGATGAATGATGAATTATGAATTATGAATTGAGTAGTTGAGAGACGGCGTATAATGAGGGAAAGAGGCGTGCGATGACCCTCGAGCAATCTATCCTGGAAGCGATTCGGGCGCTGCCGCCGGAAAAG
>JBKKAI010000241.1:0-5104 GCA_046714815.1 Terriglobia bacterium
CACAGGCTCGCCGCGGCGAGCCTGTGCCACTTCAGGCGGCGCGCTGGCGAGGGGCGTTTATCTCCACCGGCTCGGGTATTGTCGCGGATCCCGCACTCTGCCGCGCTTCGCTCATGCGCGCCAGCGAGAACGCGCCCGCCGCGATCAGCAGGTCGCGAGCCGCAATGTCATAGAACCGGCCCATGCTGACCAGGTTGAGGGCGATGGCCACCAGCCACAGCATGGCGGCGTATCCGCCGACGCGCGCCCAGTTCGTCAAGATGGCCGCGCCCACCGCCATTTCGATGACGCCGACGGCATACATGAACGTGGTCGCGCTCACCGGCAGCACTCGATGAGCAACGGGACTGATATACATTTCCCAATTCACAAGGACGTTAAAGAATTTGTCCAGTCCCACCAGCAGCGGCCCGAGGCCCAAAGCGATCTTCAGGGCCCACCAGGCCGATTCCGTTTGACGGTCTAACATGGCATTCACCTCTCTCTATTAAGGATTGCCCGGAGGCGCGGCAGGTTACGACTGTTATGCGGGAAGACGGAACGGAACAAAGTTCTATTGACCTCTCCGGCAAGGTCGAGTACCTTTGTCGGAATCTTTCCTGGAGATCATTCCCATGAATCGAAGGCTGCAATGGGTGGCCGTGCTGGTTTTGTCTGCGGCTGTGCTGGGCGCCTGGACGCCGGACGACCTGCTGAAGGTGAAGGGCGTCGGCGACGCGCGCGTTTCGCCGGACGGCAAGCGTGTGGCGTTTACCGTCAGCGAACACCTGGCCGAGGGCGAGAAGAGCGAACAGCGCACGCAGGTCTGGCTGGCGCGCGCCGACGGCTCGGACGCTTTCCAGCTCACGCGAGGCGAGAAGTCGTCGCAGGGCCCGCGATGGTCGCCCGACGGGAAATGGATCGCCTTCACCAGCGAGCGCTCGGGCAAGAACAACGTCTGGGTGATTCGCGCCGATGGCGGCGAGGCCGAGCAGCTCACCGACTTGAAGAGCGGCCTCGGCGCTTTCAAATGGTCGAATAGCGGCAAGTGGATCGCCTTCGCCGCGCCCACCGACACCAGCGCTGACGACGAGAAAAAAGCCAAGGAGAAGCGCGACTGGAAGGTGGTGGATGCCGAGCATAAGCTGCACCGGCTATGGGTCGTGCCCTTGGAGAAAAACAGCGACGGGAAGCACCCTGTACGGCAATTGACGAAGCAGGAAGTCCACGCCGCGCAGCCGGACTGGTCGCCCGACGACCGCAAGATTGTTTTCGCCCACTCGCCCACGCCGAAAGTGGACGATTGGACAAAGAGCGATATCTCGGAAGTGGACGTTGCCGGCGGCGAGGTGCGCCCGGTGGCCAACACGCCGGCCGCCGAGAGCGCGCCGCTCTATTCGCCCGACGGACGCTGGATTGCCTACTCGGCCAGCAGCATTCCGCCGACGTGGGCCTCGAACACCCGCGTGCACGTGGTTCCGGCATCGGGCGGCGCCCCGCGCGCGCTCGCCGAAACCTTCGATCGCCAGCCCACACTCATCGGCTGGACCGCCGACGGCAATTCGCTGATCGTTTCCGAAGCGCGCGGGACCTCCAACGCTCTGTATCGCCTTTCCCTCGACGGCGGGTCCGCCACCGTCTATTCACCCGGCGAGAGCGTCTTCAGCGGCGCGTCGCTGAACGAGTCGCGCGATGCCATCGGCTTCGTGGCGCAGACCAGCGCCGCCCCGCCAGAGGCTTACCTCTTCCCGCTGAAGTCGGCCGCGCCGGTCCAGGTGAGCCGCGTGAACGCCGGCCTGCCGAAGCTGCCGCTCGGACGCACGCGCGCGCTGCGCTGGAAAGGCCCCGGCGGCCTCGATGTCGAAGGCCTTCTCACCTACCCGGTGTCGTACCAGGAGGGCCATCGCTACCCGCTGCTGCTGGTGATCCACGGCGGCCCCACCGGTGTGTTCGGCCAGAGCTTCATCGGCAACCCGGGCCTCTACCCGATCGCCACGTTTGCCACGCGTGGCTACGCCGTGCTGCGCTGCAACATCCGGGGCAGCAGCGGCTACGGCAAGGATTTTCGCTTCGCCAATTACGGTGACTGGGGCGGCAAGGATTATCAGGACCTGCTGGCCGGCGTGGACCATGTGATCGGCATGGGCGTGGCCGACCCCGAGCGGCTGGGCGTAATGGGCTGGAGCTATGGCGGCTTCATGACCTCCTGGGTCATCACCCAGACCAGGCGGTTCAAAGCGGCGTCGGTGGGCGCCGCGGTCACCAACCTGGTGAGCTTCACCGGCACCGCCGACATCGCCGGGTTTCTGCCCGATTACTTCGGAGGCGAAAGCTGGGACCGCATGGACGTTTTCCTCAAGCACTCCCCGATGACGCACGTGAGAAACGTCGCGACGCCGGCGCTGATCCAGCACGGCGCGAGCGACGACCGCGTGCCGCTCTCGCAGGGGCAGGAATTCCACAACGCGCTCGCCCGCCGCGGCGTCCCCACACGCATGGTGATCTATCCGCGCACACCGCACGGGCCGCGCGAGTCGAAGTTCCTGCGCCACATCATGCAGGATAACGTGGAGTGGTTCGATAAACACCTGAAGTGAATGCGGAATTCGAAATGAAGAACCCCAAGGGAACACCTATGAACACCTCGAGATGGTTGCTTCTGGCCCTCCTGTTTGGAACAGCGGCGATTGCCGAAGATGCGGCCACCGTGTGGAAAAACGTTTCGCAGCCGGCGCTGGATCCGGCAAAAGCGCTGGCGGTAAGCAACGCCACGATCGAGCGCGACCGGATCAAGATTACGCTCATCGAAGGACACGTGCAGCTCAGCCAGGCGGCGGAGGGCGTTGTGTTCGGCGCGGCGTTTCAAGGCCGCGGCCGGATCCAGGTGGCGCCGCCGGCGGGTCTCGAGCAGCAGCAACTGCGCCTGTTTACCGGCCAGGACGCGCTGGACATGGAGTTCAGCGAGGCCACCTTCAGTTTCAATGACAACACCGCGGAGCAACTGGCGGCGGCAGGCCGCGCCGGCGGCGCGGCCGCCCGCCTGCAGGAGCTTTATCTCAGCCGCCAGAATGACCGCGAAGATGTCGGGGCCGAATTGCTTCCGCGCCTGTTCAAAGGCGTGTTGTCGAAGGACCGCAAGCGCGGCGCGTTCTTCGTCGCCGACCTGAAGACCCGCGACAAGGGATGGATCCAGGCGCGCTTTGACGCGCTTGAGCTGGAGGAGGTCAAAGTCGGCCGCTGGACCAATTGGGGCAACCACCAGGGCTTTGACACCTGGCTGAGCTTTCCCGCGGGGGACCGCAGCGCGGCCGCCGCACACAGCGATCCACTGGCCCGCGACGAGTTCCAGATCAAGGGCTACAAGATTGACGCCACGGTAACCGGCGGCGCCGAGCTTCGCGCCATCACCCAACTGTCGCTGGCGCACCGTGTGGCCGGCGAGCGCGTTTTGTTGTTCGAGTTCGACTCCAATCTCCGCATCGAGTCGGTGAAGGACACCGGGGGCGCGGCGCTGCCCTTCTTCCAGCCGCGCGATCCGAAGGGCCGCAACCAGTCCTATGGCGACTATGTCGCGGTGGTTCTGCCGGAGCCGGCGCAGGCCGGCCAGAACCAGACGTTCGAGTTCCGCTACGCGGGCAAGCGCGTGGTGGAGAAGGTCGGGGCGGGCAGCTATTTCTGCCAGAGCTTCGGCTGGTATCCCACGCGCCCCGACAGCTTCGCCGCCCGCGCCGATTTCGAATTGAGCTTCCGCTATCCGAAGCGCTACAAGCTGGTGGCCACCGGAAACAAGCTCAGCGAAACCGTGGACGGCGATTCGGCTTTCAGCACCTGGAAGAGCGACCTGCCGCTGGCCGTGGCCGGCTTCGCCTTCGGAGATTACAAGCTGCATTCGGAAAAGGTTGGCGCGATTGAGGTGGAGATTTACGCCAACAAAGAGCCCGATGACTTCATGCGCAGCATCCAGGAAAGCGCGGAGGGGCCCGTGGGCACGCTCAGCCCGTCGGCGCTGGTGAAGACGATGGGCGTCGAGGTAGCCAACACCCTGAAGATTTTCGAGCGCTATTACGGCCCGTATCCCTACAAGCGCCTGGCGGTGACCAATATTCCCTTCAGCTACGGCCAGGGCTGGCCAATGCTGATTTATCTTTCGGCGCTGTCGTTTCTCGATTCCACGCAGCGCAACGCCTTCGGCATCAAGGACCATTCCGGCATCAGCGATTTTTTCCGCGCCCACGAGTCCTCGCACCAGTGGTGGGGCCACCGCGTGGGCTGGAAGAGCTATCACGACCAGTGGATCTCGGAAGGCTTCGCGCAGTTTTCCGGCAACCTCTACGTGCAGTTCCGCGAGAACTGGAAGAAGTACCTCGAGCGGCTGCGCAAGGACCGCGAAGAATTGCTGATGAAGGACCAGCGCAACCGCGTGTACGAGTCGCTGGGGCCGGTGACCGCCGGCACGCGCCTGTCCTCGTCCGAAACCCCCGGCGCCTACGGCAACGTGGTTTACAACAAGGGCGGCTACATCCTGCACATGGTGCGGATGCTGCTCTGGGACAACCAGAACCAGAACGCGGATCACCGCTTTCAGGCGCTGATGCAGGACTTCTGCCAGACGTTTCACAACAAGCCCGCCTCCACCGAGGATTTCAAGGCGGTGCTCGAAAAACACATGCTCCCGACCATGGACATTGAGGGCAACCGCACTATGGACTGGTTCTTCAACCAGTACGTATACGGAACGGGCGTGCCGAAATACCAGTTCCGCTACACGGTGAAGGATGCCGGGCCGGGCAAGTGGGAAGTGGCCGGAAACATCAGCCAGAGCGGCGTGCCGGCCGGCTGGAAGGACGTGGTCCCTCTGTATATCGAAACATCCGGGCGCATGGGACGCCTCGGCTGGATGCCGGTGCGCGAAAAGGAAACGCCGTTCAAGTTCACGCTGCCGGTAAAGCCCGACAAGCTGGTCTTGAACCACAACGAAGACCTGCTCGCCGAAATTAAATAAGCGAGAAGAATTTTATCAGTGACAATTTTACCATTGACGATTGAACCCCGCCGTTCTCAGCCGGCTTTTCAATCGTCAATGAAGAATCATCGATGAAAAACTTCTTTGGCAGCGGATTTAGTC
>JBKKAI010000242.1:0-5364 GCA_046714815.1 Terriglobia bacterium
GCCAGTTTCGTGACCGCGAATTCCTCGAGCGCCGCGGCGGGCAGCCCGGCGCGGGCCGCCAGCGCGTTCCTGCTCCCCAGCCTCCGCCACCCCAGCCCTGATTCGCCAGGCGCCGCGTGCGGCTGAGGGTAGCGCCGGGAACCGCAAGCAATGCCGGCAGGACGCACGCGGCCGCACGGCCTTCGCCTTGAACATTACGGTCCCCCTGCTTACACTCCGGAGTAGGTCTGGCGGCGGAGGAAGGAGCCGCGGCCGCCCTCCACCAGCACATCGCCTCGCGAAAGGACCGCCACCGGCGTTCCTTTTACGCGGATGCCTTCGAACATCGAGTAGTCCACCCGCATGTGGTGGGTTTTGGCGCTGATGGTGTGCTCTTTCTCGGGATCAAAGATCACAAGATCGGCGTCGGAGCCAATGGCGATGGTGCCCTTGCGCGGGTAGAGGCCAAACAGCCGGGCCGGCGTCGTCGCAACCATCTCGACAAAGCGGTTCACGCTGAAGCGCCCGCCGCCCACGCCGCCGCTGTAGACCAGGCTGAGCCGGTGCTCGATACCCGGCCCGCCGTTGGGAATCTTGGTGAAGTCGTCCTTGCCCATCTCTTTCTGCTCTTTGTAGCAGAAGGGGCAGTGGTCGGTGGAAACCACCTGCAGGTGGTCCTTGGCCAGGCCGTTCCACAGTTTTTCCTGGTGCCACTTTTCGCGCAGCGGGGGCGTGAAGACGTATTTCGCGCCCTCGAACCCGGGCACATCGAAGTTCTCCAGCGACAGGTAAAGGTACTGCGGGCAGGTTTCGGCGTAAACGGGCAGGCCGCGGTCGCGCGCCTCGCGCACCTTTTCCAGCGCTTCGTTGCAGCTCAGGTGCACGATGTAGACCGGCGCGCCGGACATCTCCGCCAGCGCGATGGAACGCGACGTAGCTTCGGCCTCGGCGGTGGTGGGGCGCGTCAGCGCGTGATACTTCGGCGCGGTCTTGCCTTCCGCCAGCGCGCGCTGCACGAGCACGTCAATCGCGCCGCCGTTCTCGGCGTGCATGCAGACCAGGCCGCCGTTCTTCGCCGTCCGGCTCAGCGCTTTGAAAATCGTGGCGTCGTCCTGCATGAACACGCCCGGGTAGGCCATGAACAGCTTGAAGCTGGAGACGCCGTCCCGCACCAGCCCGTCCATCTCTTCCAGGCGCGCGTCGGGCAGGTCGGTGATGATGCAGTGGAAGGCGAAGTCGGTCACCGCCTTGCCTTCGGCCCGCGCCATCCACGAGTCGAAGGCGGTGCGCAGCGACTGGCCTTTGTATTGGATGGCGAAGTCAATCAGCGTGGTGGTTCCGCCGAACGCGGCGGCGATCGTGCCGGTTTCGAAGTCGTCGGCGCTGGTGGTGCCGGCGAAGGGCATGTCCAGGTGCGTGTGCACGTCAATGCCGCCCGGCATTACATACATGCCGGCCGCATCCATCAACTTCCGCGCGTTTTCGCGGGGAAGGTCGCTGCCCAGCGCCACGACTTTCCCGCCGGCTACGGCGACGTCGGCGGCGTACGTGTCGGTGGCGGTCACCACCGTCCCGCCGGTGATCAACAGGTCAAAGGCCATCGCACTCGCTCCCCCTCGCACCCGCAGACTGTGTTACTCTCAAGAGCACTCGTATTCTAACCGAACTCAAAGGGGCCTTCCTTGATCAGAACTCATTCAACAACTTTTCCTGTGGTTTTGCGGATCGCTTGCATATTCCCCATGTTCGCCGCGTTTCCGGCGGGTCTGGCGGGCCAGGACTGTTCCCTTCAGTCGGCGGTGGCGGCCGTCACGATTGCCAGCCAAAGTGGCAGCGCCACCGACGTCAAAACCACCTCTCCGTTCGTCGCCACGCTTTCCCGCACCGATGCGCAAGGAACTGCCAATGGAACCGCTGACGGGCCGCGCGGCAGCATCACACACTCGGTTCAACCCTCGTCCGGCTCAACCGGCATCCAGAGTCACGGCGTCATCCAGGATTGCTTCGCGGTGACGGGCGTGGCGGCAGGCACCCAGGTTTCGGTTGTACTGCGCTTCAGGTTTTCGGGAAATGTTTCCCAGGACGGTGCGGCAATACTTATTGCCCTTTTCGGTTCCACGACGGTCACCGACTTCCGGCAGCCTGGAGCGTTTGATGCAACGCTTCCGCAGACTATCAATGTCACCGCGGGTACTGCGTTCAACGTTGCTTCCCAACTCACCGTATCCGGGAGCGGCGGCAGCGGCGCATCCACGGCCACAGTTGTCTACGACTTCAGCCTGCCGCCGGGGGCCACACTGCAGTCGGCGGCGGGGTTTGGCGGCGGCGGCGTTCCGCCGCCCGTAACACCGGTGTTGTCGGTGAGCGGCACGTCATTGTCCTTCACCGGCCAGGCGGGCGCGAACATCGCCGCGCGCAATGTGCCGATCAGCAACGCCGGAAGCGGCGCGCTCAATTGGACGGCTTCGGCAACCAGCATCACCGGCGGAAATTGGCTGCGCGTTTCGCCCGCAAGCGGCACGGCGCCATCGAGCCTGACGGTAACTCCGGCCACCACGGGTCTGGGGGCCGGCGTGTACATCGGGCAGATTACGATCACGGCATCCGGCGCGCAGGGCTCGCCCGCTACCATTTTCGTGACGCTTATCCTGACCGCGCCGCCGCCAACCCTGGCGGCCTCCCCCGCCGCGCTGAATCTTGCCGCGACTGCGGGCGCAGCGCCCTTCCGGCAGACATTTCAGATAAGCAGCCTGGGCGCCGCGGTCAACTTTTCGATTACGCCGTCGCTGCTGAATGGCGCCGGATGGCTCAGCCTGGTTTCACCGGCCAGTGGCACGCTGGCAGCCAATACTCCTTCCACCGTTACGGTCGAGGTGAACCCGCGCGCGCTCGCCGAGCCGGGCGTCTACCAGGCGCTGATCACTATTATAGATGCCACGTCCCGCGCCACCGTCACCGTGCCGGTTACGCTGGCGCTTGGCGGAACGAGGCCGAAGATTCTGCTGAGCCAGGCCGCGT
The DNA here is from genome assembly GCA_046714815.1 of Terriglobia bacterium. Taxonomy (GTDB): domain Bacteria; phylum Acidobacteriota; class Terriglobia; order JAJPHL01; family JAPKYU01; genus JBKKAI01. The sequence goes on from JBKKAI010000242.1 coordinate 2,998, forward strand.
TTGTTTACACGTCGGCGCAAAGCGCCACGGCGGCGCCGCAGACCCTGACGCTGCAGTTGAGCAACAGCGGCACGGGCACGCTGAGTTTTGGCCTGCCCGCCAACCCGGCGCCGTGGCTGCGAATATCGCCGGCCACCGGCACCGCCGGCACGGCCTCGATCTCGCTGACGGCAAGCCCGGCCGGTATGACGCCCGGCGTCTACCAGACGCTGGTGCCGGTGTCGGCGGCAGGCGCCGCCAATGATGGCCTGGAATTGACAGTCACGTTGCACGTGGTCGCTCCGGCAACTCCGGCGGCCGCCGAATTATCGCCACAGGGCCTGGTGTTTGTCGCCGTGCAGGGCGCCGCGGCGCCGGCGGCGCAAAACGTTTCGGTGCGCAACAACGGGGGCGGCACGCTGTCGTTCCAGTTCGCGGCCTCGACCACTTCGGGCGGAAATTGGCTGGCGGTTACGCCGGCCGGCGGCAGCACCGCCTCCGGCCCGGCCGACGTTCGCGTCTCGGCGAACCCGGCGGGTTTGGCCGCCGGCGTCTACCGCGGCAAGGTGACGGGCAGCTTCACGCCGGGCGTTGCGCAGGAAATTGAAGCGGTGTTGGTGGTAAGCTCCGGTCCACTGGCCATCGCCGCCGGATCCGGACGTTATCCCGTCACGGCCTTCAGCGACGGCAGCCCGGAGCTTACGCTCCGGGCCGCGGGCGCGGAATGCATCCCGTCGGGCCTCGAGTTGGTGGCTACGACCCTGGGAAACGGCGCGACGCTGGCGGTTTCCTTCCCGCGTGTGTTGATCGCGCTGGCGGTGGATAGCTGCGGCACGGCGATCGGAAACGCCACGCTGGTGGTCACCGCCGACACCAGCACCATCCCTCTGCAATCGTTGAGCAACGGCCTCTACACCGGCACCTGGGTCCCGCAACGCATTGCCGCGGCGGTGCCGGTGTCCTTCGCCGCGCTGCACCCGACGCTGACAGCGGCGCGCCGCTCATTCACGGTTTCCACGGCGGCCGCGGCCGGCGCCCCGGACCTGCCGGTGCTGTTTGACGACGGCGTGGTGGAAGGCGCCGGGTTCACGCCGCGCCGGCCGCTGGCGCCCGGCGGCATCGTTTCGCTGTTCGGCGCGCGGTTCGGCACGCAACAGGCCGCCGCCAGCCGAGTCCCGCTCGAGCGCGAGCTGGCCGGCGTCAGCGTGCGCATCGGCGGCCAGGCCGTGCCCCTCTACTTTGTCAGCAGCGGCCAGATCAACGCGCAGGTGCCGTTCGAAGTGGCCGGCCGCGAGAATGTGACGGTGGCCGTCAACGTCGCGGGGCGCCTCACCGCTCCGCAGAATTATCTGGTCGCTCCGGCCCAGCCCGGTGTCTTTCGCACTCCGACCGGCGTGGCCGTTCTGGACGGCCAGTCGCGCCTGATCACTCCGGAGAACCCGGCGCGCCTCGGTGACACGCTGCAGATCTTCGCCACCGGCCTCGGCGTCACCGACGTCGCGGTGGAAAGCGGCGCCGGCGGGCCGCCGTCGAGCACCGTACGCCTGCCGGTGACCGTCACAATCGGCGGCGTGCAGGCTTCGGTGGTGTTCCAGGGCCTGGCGCCGAATTTCGTCGGCCTCTACCAGGTGAATGCCGTTGTGCCGGCCAGCGTTCCGCCGGGCGACGCCGTGCAGGTGGTGCTGCGCCAAAACGGCATCACCAGTAACCCGGATCAGACTCTTACCCTTCCGGTGCGGCCTCGCTAGCGAAGGCGCCTGTTACACTGCATTTATGGCGAACTATCGCGTCTTCTACTTGAGGGACGACCTCAGCGGGCGCTTTCGCGAGGCGCCGGCCACGTCCGTACGCAAGCAACTGAAGCCCAAAGACTACGTGGTGGCCGCCGAGATCGAAGCCGCCAACGAATATGCGGCGTGGCAGGCGCTGAAGTCGCCTGACGCCGGACGGCGCGCGTTCGCTGTGGGCGATGTTCTTGAAGCCGAAGAGGGCCGGCCGAGACTTTGCCAATTCGGCGGCTTCGAGGATGCTTCCTGGTATTCGCCGGAACTTCGCGGCGCCGCAGGCCTCGCTGCCGACAAGCCGCCCGAGCCGCAGCCAGACCAGCCGCGGCGCGACCCGCCGGACAGCTTGCCCGAGCCGCGGCGCGACCCGCCGGCGCCCGGTCCCGGCCATCCCGTCGAGGAACCGCCTCCCAACTCACCGCCCGACTAAGCAATCCTGGGAGCGCGGGCATCTGGCCCGCCCCGGAGTGCGTCCCGCCCGCCGCGGCGAGCGGCTTCCCTTATTCCCCGGCGGGGAGTTCCTCGCGGCGCCGCGACTGCATCAGCAAGTAATACAGCACGAAGGCGACGGTGAAGCCGACGAACCACGAGTAGTCGTAAAGAA
>JBKKAI010000243.1:0-3357 GCA_046714815.1 Terriglobia bacterium
ATCTACCGCAGCGCGCGGGAAGGCCGCGCGGTGATTCTGTAAAACAGCCGGAGGCCCTAATCATGTCGTCATTACTGCTGAAGCCGCGCGATGCGGCCTCGGGCGAGTTGCTGTCCATCACGCCGGCGAGCGCCGGATGGGAAACCATCTCGCTTACCTTTGAGCGCCTGGCGCGGGGCCAGACGGCCGAGTTCAAGCTGCGCGGCGAGGAAGCGGTGCTGGTGATGCTGGGCGGCAAGGTCACGGTGGAAACCGGAGGCCGCACCTGGCAGAGCCTGGGCGGGCGCGCGAATGTTTTCGCCGGCATGCCCTACGCGCTGTACCTGCCGCTCGACGAAGCAGGCAGCGTGACGGCGGAAACCGAGACTGCCGAAGTTGCGCTCTGCCGCTGCCGCGCGTCGCGGCGTTTTCCAGCGCGGCTGATTACGCCGGCCGAGGTGGAGGTGGAGGTGCGCGGCGGCGGGAACGCCACCCGGCAGATCAACCACATCGTCAAGCCGGATTTCCCGGCCGACCGCATTCTGATCGTTGAAGTCTACACACCCAGCGGGAACTGGTCGTCCTATCCGCCCCACAAGCACGACGTGCACAATCCGCCCGGCGAGGTGGACCTGGACGAAATTTACTTTTACAAGGTGGACCGGCCGGAGGGCTACGCCGTGCAACGGGTTTACACGCGGGACGGCCGCCGCAACGAAACGCTTACCGTGCGCGACAATGAAGCCGTGCTGATTCCCGAGGGGTACCACCCGGTGGTCGCCGCACACGGTTACAACGTCTATTACCTGAATGTTCTGGGGGGCAGTGCGCGCTCGATGGCGGCCAGCGATGATCCAGACTACGCCTGGGTCCGCGAAGAGTGGCGGGAGAAAGACCCGCGCGTACCGGTGGTGCGCCTGTGAGCGGACCGGAAGCGGCCGGTGCGTCCGTGAGTGGACTCAAGCTGCGGCTGGCCAACGCGCCGGTAAGCTGGGGAGTGATGGAGGTGGAAGGCTGGAGCCCGCCGATCCCTTACGGGCGAGTCCTCGATGAAATCGCCGCGGCGGGCTACCAGGGCACCGAGCTCGGCCCTTACGGCTATTTTCCGCGCGAGCCCGCACGGCTGCGCGGTGAGCTGGCGCGCCGTTCGCTGGCACTGACTTCGGCATTCGTGCCGCTGCGCCTGAAGCAGCGCGAGGGCGTCGAGGCGGTGATCGAGCGGGCGCGTGTCGTGGGCCGGCTGCTCGTGGCGTGCGGCGCCCGGTTCATCGTCCTGGCCGACGAGATGTGGCCGGAGCGGGAAGCGGTCGCGGGCCGCGCCGGCGACCCGGAGCTTTCGTCCACGGCGCTCGATGACGGTGAATGGGACACCGTCGCCGATAACGTTCGCCGCATTGCCTCGGCGTGTGGCGACCTGGGCCTGCGCTGTGTATTCCATCACCATGCCGGCACGTATATCGAAACCCCGGCGGAAGTGGCGCGCCTGCTGGAGCAGGTGGATGCCGCGGACCTCGGCCTGTGTCTCGACACCGGCCATTATTTTTACGGCGGCGGCGATCCCGTGGAGGCTCTCGACCGCTTCGGCGCGCGGGTCGAGTACCTGCACTTAAAGGATGTTCGCGGCGCAGCGCTGCAAAAAGCGCGGGAAGACCAGGTGGGTTTCCTCGAAGGTGTGCGGCGCGGAGTTTTCTGCGAGCTGGGCGAAGGGGCGATTGACTTTCGCGCGATCTGGGCAGAATTGCGGCTGCTGAACTACGAGGGGTGGGCGGTCGTGGAGCAGGATGTGGACCTGAACAACCCCGCCGCACGCTCGCCGCTAGAAAGTGCGCGCGTCAGCCGCCGCCATCTTACGGCGATCCTGCAAGGTTGCTGAAAAACCCGCACAGGCTCTCCTGTCATTCTGAGGTCGCCGCGGCGACCGAGGAACCTGCTTTTCAGTGCCAAGCACCTCTTGCAAAGCAGGTTCCTCGGGCCGACAAAAAGCGTCGTCCCTCGGAATGACAGCGCGGATAGGCGCGGTCACCGTCTTAGTTCGAGGCCGTTCTCCAGGCGTACTTCCATCATCGTGCCGGCGGGCAGGTCAATGTCCTTGCCACGGCTGGTGAGAATGGCGCCCAGGCCGACAGCCGAGCCGACGCCGGCGCCGATCCCCGCGCCCTTGCCGCCACCGGCGATGGCCCCGATGATGGCGCCGATCGCGGCGCCCGCGGCCACCGTACCCACATCGCGGGTAGTGGACCGGCGGCCCTCGACGGATCCCTCGTTCGGGTCAACACGAGTGTTTTGGCCCACACCGGTGGTGCTGGCCTGCAAGTTGTACTGCGCGCCGTTCGGCAGCGTCAGCGTCTCATAGCGCAGTTGCAGCTCCGAGGTGCCGCCCACGCGGCCCGGGCGCTCCACATGAGTCACCGTGCCACTGACCGTGCTGCCGCTGGGGACGGCGGTCTCGTTGGTCCCCGTGGCGGTGACCGTGTCCTGGACATTGGCGGTGAAGCGGTCGCCGATCTTGCTGCTCCGCGTGCCGATGGAATTATTCAGCCGCAGACGCAGCACCGTTCCCGAGGGCACAAAAATACTCCCCGTGCCGACGGCTGCTTCACCGGAGCGGCGCGTGCCGAAACCGCGCGGCGCGTCCCGACGGAAGTCGGAAGCACGGCCGTTGTACCCATCGTCGTAGCCGACTTCGAAACCCTGCCGGAAGCTGAACTTGTAATCCTCCAGCGAGCGGTTGCGGCGGGCGTTATAGCCATGCACCGCTTCCTGGTAGACGGATCCCTCCCGGGGCCGGTATGCGCCATGGACGTCGCGCTGGCCTTGCGAATAGCCTTCCCGGTAGCCGTTAACGAACGGTTCATCTCTGGCGCCGATTGGGGTAGCAGCACCCTGGCCCATCGGAACCACAACGCCCGACTGGGACCGTTGCCACGAGCCATGCGGATCGGAGCCGCGGCGGTTGTACCCGTCATCGTATCCGGTCTGATAACCTACGCGGAAGTCGCGCTTGTAGGTCTGCAACCCGCCGTGCCGCGCGGAATCATAGCCGATGTTCGCATCGCGGTACTCGGCGCTGCGCGTGGCGTTATTGGTTCTGCCGGCATCACGCTGCCCGTGGACATATCCTTGATCGTAGCCGTTGGTGAACGCATCCTGGATTGTTGGGCGGGCAGCAGCGGAACTTGGCATGGTCACCGCGCCTGGCGTGGTCACCTCGCCCCTGGAGATCGTGCCCCCGGCCTGCCGATATCCGTCCTGATATCCTTCACGGAAGCCAAAGCGAAAATTGGCGCGGTATTGCTCGACGTCACCCTCGTTGTTCCACCCGTCGGTGGCGCGGCGATAGGTCACAGACCGCTGAAAGTCGGCCACGCGGCCTGCCCG
>JBKKAI010000244.1:0-7489 GCA_046714815.1 Terriglobia bacterium
GGGCCTGCCGCTGCGCCGCGGGGGATTGTGACCCGTACTGAGCGCTATGTGACCATACCGACAGCCACGACACTCGAAGCAAGAGATGGAAACGTGTGCCGAAGGTGCTTCCGGTAGTTGCAGGTGACAGTGGGTAACTGGTAGCGGTACCGGGAATCGAACCCGGGTTCCCAGATTGAGAATCTGGTGTCCTAACCCCTAGACGATACCGCCGGAAAGACTTTTAGTTTAACGAAAGCCGCCGGAGTCAGTCAACCCTTGCGCAGCGCAGCGCGCCGGAAGCAACCGGCGACGTGGTCGTTCACCATGCCGGCGGCCTGCATGAATGCATAACAAATGGTCGGCCCGGCGAAGCGGAATCCCCGCTGCCGCAGGTCTTCGCTCATCGCGTCGGATTCGGCGGTGCGGGCCGGCAACTGCTTTATGTCGCGCCAGTTGCTCTGGATCGGTGTCCCGTTAACAAACCCCCAAAGATAAGCGTCGAAACTGCCGAACTCTTTCTGGACCCGCAGAAACGCTCTGGCGTTGTTCACCGCGGAAGCGATCTTCAGGCGGTTGCGGACGATGCCCGGATTGGCGAGCAACACGGCTATCTCGCGCTCGCCGAAGCGCGCAATTTTACGAGCGTCGAAACCGCGGAAGGCCGCCCGGTACGCGCCGCGCTTCTTCAGGATGGTGGACCAACTGAGGCCGGCCTGCGCGCCTTCCAGGATGAGCAGCTCGAAGAGCGCGCGATCATCGTGAAGCGGGACGCCCCATTCCTTATCGTGATAGGCGATCTCGAGGCCGGTCCTGGCCCAGGGACAGCGTTGCATCAATGCCGGCCGGTGGCGTGGCCGGTGTGGCCGCCATCGGAGCCGCTCCAGTAGCCGCGCAGCAGGTTGTACTTGTGGACCTGCGCGGAGGTGAGCAGCGGGCGCATCTCGAGGTGGGCGCGCAGGTGGATGGCGCGCAATTTCCCGTACATCCGGCCGAGCTCTTCCGCCGGATTTATTGGCTCGCGGGCCTGCATGGCCGCCGCGGTGATCTTTCCGGCGGCGAATTCGGCGCTGAACTGCTTTTCCCGCTCGACGATCTCGCGGCCCAGCCGCCGCGCCTGGGCGTCCATCTGCTTGAACACCGCCTCGACCTGCGCCACCACGGCGTCCGACAGCGCGAGCTGCTGTTTCAATTCAAGCACGTGGCGCGGACCGGGATAGCTCTGAAGCTCAGCGGTGCGCGCCAGCCCCATGCCGCGACCATTCAGCAGGTCATCCACTTCCTGCGCGCTCAGCCCACGCACCGGGCTTAGCCGCTCGGCCGCATACGGCGACGGCACAGGCCCCGGCCCCGGCCCCGGCCCCGGCGACGGTGCGGTTTGAGCCCAGGCGGCCGCGCACAACAGAGAAACCGCGATCCACAGTTTCATGAAGCCTCCCAGCTCAGAGCTATTTTAGGACAATATGTGGCCGCAGGCGGCGTAATCGCCCGCGGCTCATGCCGCGGATGATCAGCAACTCCTCGAGGCGGCGAAACGGCCCATGGCGCTGGCGGTGACGGATGATCGCCCGGGCCGTGCCCGGTCCGACGCCGGGAAGCTGCTGCAATTCGGCGTCCGACGCCGTATTCACGTTGATCGGCTGGGCCGGCGGCTTCTTTTCGGCCGCGGCAAGCAGCGGCGCCAGCGCCACGGCGTGCCCGAGGGCCCACAAAAAAACCCGCCGGCGGGGAGAGAAAGAAACCATACTCTGGACCATACGTAGGACAGCCGGAAGGCTGTCCTACTGTGGACCATGCTCTGGAGCTGGGCTACCGCCTTTGATTTTTCCATCAGCGCGAAAATGAGTCAATTGCCGAATCTTCCGTCGGTCGAGCAGCTCCTCAAGCCGGGCGGGGCCGTGGCCCGCCTTCTGCCGGGCTTCGAGCCGCGCCCGCAGCAGCGTGAAATGGCCGAGGCGGTCAAGCGCGCGCTGCGGAGCAGGAAGCTGGCGGTGATCGAGGCCGGCACCGGAACCGGAAAAAGCTTCGGCTATCTGTTCGCGGTGGTGCTGCACGCGCTCGAAACCGGGACGCCGGCGGTGGTCAGCTCCAGCACCCACGTACTGCAGGACCAGTTGATCGCCAAGGACATTCCCTTCGTCCAGCGGGTGCTGGCCGAGTTCGACCTGGAGTTCGAGGCCGTCGAGGTCAAGGGGATGGGAGCGTACCTCTGCCGCCTGGCGCTGGCCGAAAACACGCGCGGCCTGCTGACGGAGTTTCCCGAGTCGCTCGCCAAGCTCGACGAATGGGCGGCAACGGCCGTCGAAGGCACGCGCAGCGAAGCGCCGGCGGTGCCCGCCGAGCTCTGGGAGAACGTGCGCGCCGACCGCGACACCTGCACCCGCGACAAGTGCGGCTTCTACGACACCTGCTTTTTTTTCAACGCCCGGCGGCGCATCGCGCGCTCCCAACTGCTGGTGGCCAACCACAGCCTGCTCTTCGCCGACCTCGCGGTGAAGGAAGAGGGCGGGCGCGTGCTGCCGAACTACTCCGTGCTGGTGCTCGATGAAGCCCAGAACGTGGAAGACGCCGCGACCGGATTTCTGGGCTCCAGCATCGGCCCGCGCGGCCTGAAGATGCTGCTGCACCGGCTCTACGGCTTGAAGGGCCAGGGCGTGCTGTCACAGATTGAACGGATGCTGCCCGACATGAAGAACGTGCCGGCGCGGGAGCGTTCCGTTCTGCCCGATTACCTGCGCAACCAGGTCTACCCGGAGATCGAGAACGCCGAGGAGTTGCTGAGCGGAACATTCCAGACGATCGAGCAGGCCTGGCGCGCGCTTGCTCCCGAGGCGGGCCGGGCGACGTTCGGCGACGGCCGGCCGTCATGGAAGCCGCTGCGGATCACGCGCCAGGTCCGCGAACACCCGGCGCTGGTGGACTCGCAGGCCGCCGCCCACCACCTGGCGGCGCTGCTGGAATTGGTCGCCAACCGCGCCTCCCAGGTCCTGCGGCGCCTGGAGCCCGCCGAAGATCTGTTCAGCAACCGCGATTTTGTCACGCTGGGCTCCACTTGCAAGGCATTGCGGGAGCGCGCGCAGGACATCAAGGACTTCTTCGACCCCATCAGCGGCGTCACCGACACGGTGAAGTGGCTGCAGCCCAATCCCTCGAGAAAGGGTGGTGGGTCCCAGATGACCCTGGAGACGGCGCCGCTCGATGTGGCGCCGCTGCTCGAACAGCGTTTGTTCAAGAAGCTCGACACGTGTGTTCTCACCAGCGCGACGTTAGCTGTCGGCGCGCAGGCTGCCGACAACGGGCGCGAGTTCGATTACATCCGCGCCAAGCTGGGGCTGGCCGGGGACGTGGCGCCGCGCGCGGAGACGCTGCGGCTGGACTCGCCCTTTGACTACCGGCGCAACGTGCTGATCGGCGTTCCCGACGACCTGCCCGATCCCTCGGCGGCCGACTTTGTTCGCGAAGCGGCGCGCTTCCTCTGGCGGGCGTTCAAAGTGTCGCGCGGGCGATCGCTGGTGCTGTTCCACTCCTGGTATACGCTCCGCTCCACTTATGACCTCCTCGCGCCCCACGCCGAAAAGCTCGGCTTTCGGCTCCTCTGCCAGGGCGAGCCGGGCCTGTCGAAAAACCAGTTGATCGAGGTCTTCCGCCGCGACATCCACTCGGTGCTGCTGGCCACCACCAGTTATCGCGAGGGCATTGACGTGCCCGGCGAGGCGCTTTCCAACCTGATCCTGCACCGGCTGCCGTTCCCCGTCCCCGACGAGCCGGTGCCGCAGGCGCGGATGGAGCGCATCGTCGAGAACGGCGGCAACAGCTTCGAGGATTACGAGCTGCCGGAGGCGGTGATCGCCTGCAAGCAGGCCTTCGGCCGCCTGATCCGCAGCCACAGCGACTTCGGGATTTTTCTCTGCCTGGACCGCCGCCTGGTCACGCGCCGCTACGGCGCGCGATTCCTCGGCGCGCTGCCGCCCTGCGAGATCGTTCGCGGGAAGAAGGAAAAGGTCCTGGCGCGCGCCGCAGCGTTTCTCAATCGGGGCGAGTGAAAGACGGCGCCAAGCCACGCAGCCGCCAGAAGGCCAGCCCGATCAGCGTCACCAGCGTGATGGCCGCTCCGTAGAAAAGCGAGCCGGGCCGATAACGGAACAACACACGGTGGGTCCCGGCCGGCACCGCAACGGCACGAAACATCTGGTTCGCGCGCAGCAGCACGGCGCGCTCGCCGTCCACGCTCACCTGCCAGTCGCTGGTGTAAGTGTCCGTCAGGACCAGGTAAGACGGCGCGCGGGCATTGGTTTCCACTTCCACGCGGAGGGCTTCGCGCTCCAGGATTTCCGCTTCGCCCGCGGACGCCTCGGATCGGCCCGCTTGGTTCGCCCCCTGCGTTCCGCTCCAAACGGAGCGGTCCAGCACCAGGCGCCGCAGGGGATCGAACCCGTCGGAAACCATCCGGTTGATCGTGGCCATTCCCTCCGACTCGGCCACCGCGCCCGAGGCTGGAACAAGGTATGCCCGCGGCGCCGCCCCGGCCACTCGATAGAGCGCCACCGGAAAGCGGGTTCCGTTGGCAAAGTCGCCTACAAAGATGAAGTCCGGCCCGGGGACGAGCCTCCGGCGTCCCAGCAGCGCGTACTCGACGCCGGCGAGCGCCAGCATCTTCACCAGCAGCCGGGGCGGCCCGAACCTTTCCAAATGAACAATGTCGTTGAAAAGCGCCTGATAAACCGGCAGAGTCCGTTCCGCCTGCGGGCTGAAGCTGTTCTCGACGCCCAGCGTTCCGGCGGAGACCTGGAGGTTCATGCGGTAGGCGTAGGGCAACTGCGCGGCGGCAGGAAAGAACTCCATCTCGTTGGGATTCTTCAGCAACGCCGGATCCGGAAAGTTCGGCGGGCTGGGTGGGCTCTCCGCGAAAAAACGCGCCGGTCCGCGGTCCGTCTTCAGCGAAGACAAAACGGGCGGTGAATCCGAATAGAAACGCGGGCTCACCAGCGGATTCAGCGAGTAGGTCACGGAAAGCATCGCTTGGAGCGCCGCCGCAACGGTCAGCAGCACCATGCCGCGGTGCAGCCGGGCAGGGAGCAGCCGGGCGCCGGAGGGCCTTCGATACAGAACAAGGATGAGCAGCAGCGCGGAAGGAACCACGTACAGAAGCTGCCGGGGCACAACCTGCACCAGCCACAGCGCCGCGCGCTCCACAGTTTCGATGTGGCTCATTTGCAGCGCCTGCCGGTTCATCAGGTAGAAAGAATGATCAAGAACGGCGCCCGCCACCGCGCCGGCCGCTTGTTTCGCCGGCATCGGCGCGAGCACCGGGAACCCGGCGAGGACCACCCACGCCAGCGCGAAGGCAAAAACGGCCGCGGCCACCCGCCGGGCCCACCGGTGGTGGCGCTCGGATTCCTCCGCCCGCAGCAGCTCATCCACCGCCATCGCTGAAAGCTGAGCGGCCGCCAGCGCCAGAACCGGCAGCAGCTTCGCCGGGAATCGCACAATCCTGAAAACCGGGATGACGTGATAAAACAGCAGAGAAAACGAAGTGTAGCGGCCGAGGGCCAAAACGAAAGCCGCGACGGCAACCGCCAGCCAAAAGCGTGTCGCCCGGTCCCGCCTCACCAGCACCGCAAGGGCGGCCAGCGCCACCGGTGTTATCCCGATAAAGACGGAGAGCAGAAACGACGAACCGCCCTCGATGTAAATCCAGGGCTGGCGCCAATGCAAAAAAGCGTCACCGAGAAAGCAGGGCAGCAACAGCTCGAAAAATCTGATTGGTTGGAGTGAATACCGGAAGGCCTCGTTGAACACGAGTTTGACGGCACGCTCGGACTGTGGCATCTGGGCCAGGACCGGAAGCAGTTGCACCGCCGCCAGACTGCAGGCGAGCGCCAGCGCCAGAGAGAATTGGGCGGCCAGCCGGATGTTGGCCGCGGTCCAGAAACGGAGACGCAGGTCGCCGTAGAAAAAGACGATCCAGCCCAGCGCCATGGCTGCCGTGACGGCGCTCAGCAGAGGCTCTCCGGCAAAAAGCTGAAGCGCGAGACAGCCCGCCAGCATGCCGGTGGATGCCTTGTCCCGCCGGAGGGCCTGACGATCGGCGGCCAGCAACGTCCAGGGGATCCAGGCGGCGACGGCCAGCACGTTATAGAAATTGCCAAGCGACATCACCGGGCCGCTGAACACAAACAGGGCGCCGGCCAGCGAACAGGCCAACGGGCTGAGTCCGATGCGCCACGCCAGAAGGTACGATCCGGCGGCCAGGGCCAGGAAGTGGAGCGCGTAATGCAGCTTGAAGCCGTAGTTGAACGGCAGGATCCAGGCGAGCCACGCGGTCGGATAGAACAACAGGTAATTCGGATTGCCGATGACCGACTCGCCGAAGTGCTCGAACGGGTTCCACAGCGGAAGCTGCCCCTGCCGGATCAGGGCGCGCAGCTCGAAGGAGCGCGGGTAGTGGGCGAAGGCGATGTCGCGGTGGAAGGGAACGTCATCGGTGAAGAAAAAGCGCCAGAAAACCGCGACCACGGCGGCCATCAGCGCGGCGAACGCGATCCAGTAGGCTCGGTTTGGCCCGCGGCTGCTCATCCAAGTTGGGCGGCGTTGGGAGAAACTTACCACAGGCGGAAATGCCTGCGCTACTTTTCGGCGGGTTCTTCCAGAGGTTCTTCGATGTGCAGGTTATTCGTTACGGAAAGGACGCCGTTAATGCCGGCGACGGCCAGGCCCGCGATCATGCGGTCCATCGAATTCAGGACCGCGCCCTCCAGGCGCAGATGTCCGTTGCGCACAATGACGCGGATGGGATGCGCCGGATTCAAGGCATATTTCTCCAATGACGCGGCGCCATAAATGCGCTTGGCCGCCCGTTCCCGGATGCGGTCGTCCATCGGTGAGGCGGGCAGCACCTCCACCCGGTCCACGAAGCCCTTCACTCCCCTGTGGGACGCGATGATTTCGAGCGCCGAATCGCGGGAGGAGAAGGTGTGCGCGTACCCGCGCACCGTCACCAGCCCGCCCTTCACCTCCAGGTTGAATGCGTCAAAAACATTCCCCTGCGAACCGCGGTCGTACATCAGCTTCCGCGCCAGCTTTTCAGCCAGTTGGCGATCGGCCGCCGACGCGCGTTCCTCCACTTTCGGGCGCGGATGGAAGCCTTTCGCCACGCCCTGGGCGAAGGCGGTATTCACCAGCAAGGCTGTCACCAACAGTATCCGGCTCATCCTGTTTTATGGACGGTCGCGGTCAGGCCGGGGTTTCTCTTTCCGAGTGCCCCGGCAGACCCATCGGATGGCTGGTCGCTGGCGGCCCGCAAGAGCGGTGGCCTCGCACGAATCGCGTCCCACAGGATGGAGTGGTAGGATTGTCGGTGGGATCCACGCGTGCTCCAAGCGGGGATGTCGGCCACCAGGCGAATCCAGTTCTGGCGAGGTCAGGTAAATGGCTGATGGGCGCTGCGGCGCTGCAGCGACGGTCCAAAGCGGGCCGCGCCCGAGCGCCCGAGTCGTTATGCGAACGGAGG